>NZ_JAAGPH010000252.1:0-6437 GCF_017104705.1 Burkholderia sp. Se-20373
GCCGCCGCCGCGCCCGCATGCAGCGCGGCCGTGCCCGCGATCAGCGGCGTCGGCTTCCAGCGGCGCGTATCGCCGGGCTGTCGCGACGGAACGGACGACGGCGCGCTCATGCGCGGCCTCCTCGATGACGGTTGATGGCCACCGCGTCAGCCGTTCGCGGCGCGAGAATCGCCGCGAACGCGAGCGCGAGCATCGCGCCCGGGCCGACGGTCAGCCCGAAGGTTTCGAGCAGCGGCACGTGTGACAGCGCCAGCAGCCCGAAGCCGGCGACCGTCGCGAGGTTCGCGATCAGCAGCGACACGAGCGTGTACGGCGCGACGGGCTGCGCGTCGTCGCGCTTGCAGAAGAACAGCGCGTAGTTCGAGCCGACCGCGACGATCAGCAGCATCCCGACGAGATGCAGGATCGTCAGCTGCACGCCGGCGAGCGCGAAGCCGGCCGTCACGACCAGCACAGCCGCGACGAGCGGCGCGAGTGCGCGCACGACGCGGCGCGGCGAGCGCAGCGCGATCAGCAGCAGCACGGCGATCGCGGCGAAGCCCGCGAGCGACAGCCGGAGGTCCTCATGCACATAGCTCACGTACAGGCGATCGGCTTCGGCCTTCATGTCGACGAACAGCGCATCGGGCACGCCCGCGCGGGCGACGGCTTCGCGAATCGGCGTGGCATCGAGGCTCGATGCCGGTTGCGCGGTGCGCGCGGCGTCCGGCGCGCGCAGCGGCAGCATCGCGCTCCAGCGGCCGTCGCGTTCGGTCAGCAGTGCATCGACGGCGAGCGCCATCGACGTGCCGCGCAGGTCCGCGCGCGTCAGCAGCGGTGCGTGGCGCGTGGCCTCGATATCGGCGATGAACGGTGCGAACAGGCCGGGCCTGACCGCGATCGGCTGGTTCGCGACGGCGTCGCGCATCCGCGCGGCGAGCACGTCGGCATCCGGCAGGCTCGCCTGGCGTGCGCGCTGCGCGGCGTCGCTCGGCAGGTAGCGCGCGGGGTTTTCGAAGCCGGCGAGTGTGCCCCGGTCGACGAGCGGCTGCAATTGCGCGGCGACCTTTTCGGCGCCTTCGAGCGCGGCCTGTTCGGTCGAGGCGGAAATCACGACGAGATAGCGCACATCGGGTGCGCCGACATCGGCGCGCAGCCGCGCGTCGAGCGCCTGCGCTTGCGCCGGCACGGGGCTGAGCGCGGCGAGTTCGCGGCTCCACAGCCCGTCGCGATGCAGCACGAGCGTCACGCCCGCGGCGATCACCAGCGCGGCGAGCGGCCAGCGCAGCCGCGGCGCGGCGTCGGCCGCACGCGTGAGCACGGCACCGACGCGCGACACGTCGCGGATCGCGACATGCTCGCCGCGAAGATGCGGCAGCACAAAGCGCGTGACGAGCGCGGCGGCCGTCAGCCCGACGATCGAATACAGCCCGAGCTGCACGAGGCCCGGGAATCCGGAGAACAGCATCGACGCGAATCCGCACACGGACGTCAGCACGCCGAGCCGGATCGTCGGCCAGTACGCGGCGATCCATGCGCGCGTCGCGTCGGCCGGGCGCGCCGCGCCGTGCGTGCCGCCCTGAGCCGATTGCACGAACAGGTAGATCGAATAGTCGACGGCTTCGCCGATCAGCGTCGTGCCGAAGCCGAGCGTCAGCCCGTGAACCGTGCCGAACGCGACGCTGACCGCCGCGATGCCCGCCGCGACGCCGGTCAGCACCGGCAGCAAGCCGAGCGCGAGCGTGCGCGGCGAACGGTACAGCGTCAGCAGCAGCGCGACGATCAGCGTGACGCTCGCCGTCGACAGCCGTTCGACGTCGTGCCGGATCGTGTCGCGCGTGTCGACCGAGAACACGCCCGGGCCGGTCATCGCGAGCGTGGTCGCGGCGGCGTTCGGCACGGCCTGCTGCGCGGCGGCGAACGCGCGGCGCACCGTGTCGATCGCGCGGGCCTGCGCGTCGGTATCGGAACCGGCGGCGGCCGTCTGCACGACGAGCACCGCGCGCGTGCCGTCGCGCGACGCCCACACGCCGTCGCGGCTCGCCGGTTCCGCCGCGCTGTCGAACTGGTCGACGAGCGTGGCGACTTCGCCGGTCGGGTCGCGCGGCAGCATCGCCTTGGCCACGAGGCCGGCCGACGAACTCAGCAGGTCGAGGCTGTCGCCGAGCGCCTGATGCAGGCCGGCGGCGCTGAAGCGTTGCGGCGTGACGGCCGGGCTCAGCAGGTAGCGGTGATCGAAGATGAACTGGCGATCGCGCGCGTCGTTCGTGGTTTCGCCGTTGTGAACGGCCGCGAATTGCGGATCGGTGCGCAGCGCGCCGGCGACGTGTCGCGATAGCGCGGCGCGCGTCGTGGCATCGCCGCCGTCGATCGCGACCAGGATCAGCCGCGACACGACGCCGTCGCGCAACTGGTCGACGAGCACGCGCTGCCCGGCGCTCGGCGCGCTCGGCAGGAACGCGGACAGGTCGGCCGTGAAGTGTGCGCGCCCGATCGCGACGCCGCACGCGATGAGCGCGAGCAGCCAAACGAGCACGGCACGCTGCCGCAGCGCGTGCAGGCGGCGTGCGACCGGTGACGCGGGGGGGCGGGTGCGTTCGTCCATCAGTTCGAATTCGCCGGAACGGGTTGCAGCCGCATCACGGAGCGGTCGCCGTCGGCCTGCCGGATCGCGACGCTGCGCAACACGTCGCGCGTGCCGTCAAGCGTGATCGTGCTGACGACCTTCAGCATCCGCGAGTCGAGCGGCGTGAGCGTCAGCGTCCAGTCGTCGCCGCGCCCGGCGAGCGCGACCTTGTACACCTGTTCGAGCGCGAAGCGGTTGCCGGCGAGCGTCGCGCGGATGCTGTCGATGAACGCGCCGAGTTCCGGATAGCGTGCGAGCGCGAGCGTGAACTTTCGGTTGTTGCGCTCGACGGTGAGCATGTCGCCGTCGACGACGAGGTGTTCGGGCTTCGGGCTCAGCGTGTGCTTCTCGAGATGGTCGGGGGCGACGAACACGAGTTCGCCGGACGACTCGACCGGCTGCGCCGCGATCGACAGGGTCTTCGTCTCGGTGAACGTCGCGCGCCCCGACTTGTGTTGCGCAAGCGTCGACATCAACCGGTCGAGGTTCCACGCCGGCGCCGTGTCGGCCGCCTGCGCGGGCGCGGCGGCCAGCGCGATCGCGGCTGAGGTTGCAGCGACGGCGACGGCCAGCGTGCGGGCGGCACGACGCAGCGCGGACGGGAGCGTGGGCGGGCAGCGGCGAACGGCGGTCATGCGTCGGAATCCCTCGTGGCGGACAGGCCGGCACCGGCGCGCGCCGCGTCGCTGCGTGCGGTCACGGTCGCGGCATCGCCGCCTTGCCAGAAGTCGAAATAGTTGAACCAGTTGTACGGTGCCGCGCGGCAGTATTTGTCGAGCAGCGCGACGTAGCGCACGAGTGCCGCGTCGACGGCCGCCGCGCGTGCGTCACGCCGCACGTCGGAGAAATCGGCGAGCGTCTCGAAGTGCACATCGTAGCGGTTGCCGTCGCGATACAGGCCCGTCATGAAGATCACCGTACGCTTCAACATCGCGGCCATGTAGAGCGGCCCGAGCGGGAACGCCGCCGGCGCGCCGAGCAGCGGCAGCCGGCGCAGCGACGCGGCCGCGTCGTCGAGCAGCGTGCGGTCGGCGAGCATGCCGACCATGCAGTTCGCGTCGAGTCGTTCGCGCACCTTCAGCATCGAGTCGACCTGCCCGAGCGGAATCACTTCCGGCTGCGCGGCGGGATTCACCGCGGCGAGCGTCGCGTTGATCTTGCGCGCGTTCTTCTCGTACATCGTCACGACCACGCGCAGGTCCGGGTGCGTGCGGCCGATCGCGCGCACGACCTCGAAGCTGCCGAGATGGGCGCCCATCAGGAACGCGCCGCGTCCGCCGGCGAGCGCGTCGTCGACGAGCGTTTCACCGTGCAGCCGGATGTCGAACAGGTCGAAGCGTCCGTTCATCAGATAGATGCGGTCGTGGATCGTCGCCGCGAACGTGAACACGTGCCGGTACACGTCGCGCCAGCGCGCGGGGCGGCCGAGCACGCGGCGCAGGTAGTCGCGCGACGCCGCGCACGCGACCGGCGAGAACAGCACGAAATACGTCGCGATCAGATGCAGCACGACGCGTGCGCGCTGGCGGCCGAAGCGCAGCGAGATCCACGTCATCGCGCGCAGCAAGCCTGCGTTGCTGCGCTCCTGGCGTTCGGCCCACGCGGTGCGCTTCATGGCTGCGCGCCGTCCTGCGCGGGCGGCGGCGCGGACAGCACGCCGCTCGCGACTTCGCGCGCCCCGGCGCGCAGCGTGAAGCGGATCGCACCGCTCGCCGCGGCGTCGTACGCGAGATCGAGCGGTTCGCCGGGTGCGACCGGGCTCAGGAATTTCGCTGACCCGAGCCGCCACGTGTGCAGCGGACGGTCGAGCGCCGTGCCGATCGCATGGATCGCGTGATCGAGCAGCACGACGCCCGGCACGACGGGTTGGCCGGGGAAGTGGCCGGGCAGTGCCGGGTGATCGGCGGGGATCGTGAACCCGAGCGCGGGCGCAGGCGTGCCGGCCGGGTCGCGGATGGGCGTCGGCGCGGCTGCGGTGCGCGCATGTTGCGCAACGAGCGCGGCGAGCACGTCGCGCGGCAGCTTGCCGGTTTCGTTGCGCGGCAGCGCGTCGACGAACACGAGCGGGCGCGGCATGAACGCGGGATCGATCCGCTCGCGCAGCGCGCGCTGCAGGTCGGAAGCGGCGAGCGTTGGCGCGACGACCAGCGCGACGAGGCGCGTGACCGGTTCGAGGCCCGCGCCGGCGTGGGCGGGCGCGGCTTCGTCGGGCATGAAGAACACGCCGTCGATCACCCGCGGAATCGCATTGAGCTGATGGTTCAGGTACGCGAGCGACGTGCGCTTGCCGGCGATGTTGATGAGGTCGGCCTTGCGGCCGTGCAGCAGGAACCGGCCGTCGCCGAGCAGTTCGAGCGCATCGCCCATCGGCACCGGCGCCTCGACGTGCCCGCCCGACACCCAGATCGTCGGCTCGCCGTCGTCGCTCTCCGGTTCGTCGCGCGCGTCGAGCCGGATGCCCGGGAACAGCGCCCACGTCGCGCCTTGCGACGTGCGGCGGGTCGCGATCTGGCCGGTTTCGGTGCTGCCGTAGATCTCGACGAGCGGCGCGTCGAGCGCGGCCTCGGCTTCGCACGCGAGCTTTTCCGACAGCGGCGCGGTGGCCGACAGCACGAGCGCGGCAGGCGGCAGCGCCTGGCCGGCCGCCAGCAGCGCGCGCAGGTGGATCGGCGACGTGACGAGCACGCGCGGCTGCGGGATCGCAGCGAGTTCGTCGCGAATGTCGACCGGGTAGAACGGCTGGCGATTGCTGAATGCGAGGCCGCCGATCAGCGCGAGCAGCACCGTCGACTCGAAGCCGTACATGTGCTGCGCGGGCACCGTGCCGATCAGCGTGGCCGCGCGGCCGTCGAGCAGCCCGAGGCGGTCGGCCGCCGCGCGCACGCAGCCGACCAGGAAGCCCCAGGTCTTGCGGTGCGGCACCGGTGCGCCGGTCGAGCCGGACGTGAACACGTAGGCCATGATTCGCGCCGCCTCGATCTGCGGCACGACGAACGGCGCATCGCTCGCGCGCTCGCCGGGGGCGGCATCGGGGTACGCGAAGCGCGGCAGGTCGATCGCGCAGTCGGGCGCGTCGTGCAGGCAGAACGCGTCGGGCGCGAACGATGCGAGCTGGCGGACCATTTCCGGCGTGTGCGTCGACGGCAGCAGGCTGATCTTGCCGGCAACGAGCGCCGCGCACAGGCTGACCGCGAAGCGGTAACGGTCGCGGCACACGTTGAACACGTGGCCGCCGGCGGGCAGCGCGGCGGCCACGCGGGCGACGTCGGCGACGAACGCGCGCACGGTGACGGGCGCGCCGTCGCGCCAGGCGATCGTCCGGTCCGGCGACGAATGGAAAACCAGCGGGTGAGTCGGCATAAATCGGTCAAAACGGGAGCGAAGGCCGGCGCGCCGCGCCGGCCGTGAATTCATCGTGACGGCTGCGATGCGTGGGTCGTCGCGCGATACGCGCGCACCGCGTCGACCATGCGCGGCCGCGGTTCGTGCGGCAGTGCGAAGCGCCGGCACGCATGCTCGGCGGCGAACATCACGGCGACGAGCGGCAGCGACAGGTAGTTCGCGAACGTCGACCACGTGACGATCGGCGCGGTCGCGAACAGCAGCGTCGACACGGCGGCGATCGCGACGAAGAACAGCGTCCACGCGAGCGTGATCTGCCGGGTGTAGCGCGCGACGGCCGGCGTGATCGCGCCGTGGATCATCGTCGCGAAGCGCGTGCACAGCGGCACCTGGCCGGCGGCGAGCGTGCGGCCGAACAGCAGCGCCATCGCGAGGTTGAAACTCGCGTGTTCCAGATACAGGCCCCATTCGAAATGCCGGGCGAGCGGCA
>NZ_JAAGPH010000253.1:0-6318 GCF_017104705.1 Burkholderia sp. Se-20373
GATTCCCCGAAATACCCCCCTTTCCCGGCTTTGCTCGACCGATCGGCGTTTGACGCCTCCGTGAATAATCGGTGTCACTGGAAAGCGGCATTCCGCCGTACCCGACTGGAGGCCCCGTGGCAGACGAACTGAATTTCGGCGGCACCGTGCTGACGCTCGCGTATTCCGCGGACGGCCGCCCGAGCGCCACTGGCGCGCAACGCGCGGCCGGCACCGTGCTCGCCGCGGGGCTGATCGCGTCGATCGCGTTCGCGGTGCTGATCCATGCGCTGCTGCGCGGCCGCTCCGCCGCCGATCCGGGCGCGAGCAGCCGCGGCATCCTCAACGAGGCGCGGATGATGGGCATCATCCGTTCGTCGATGGAAGCGATCATCACGATCGACGAAAAACAGACGGTCGTGATCTTCAATCCGATGGCCGAGCAGGTGTTCGGCGTGTCCGCGATGGAGGCGATCGGTGCGCCGCTGTCGCGCTTCATCCCCGAGCGGTTCCGCGCCGCGCACGCACGGCACGTCGACCAGTTCGGCGTGACGGGCGTGTCCGAGCGGCAGATGGGCCGCCAGCGGGTGCTGTTCGGGTTGCGCGCCAACGGCGAGGAGTTCCCGATCGAGGCGTCGATCTCGCAGATCCGCGACGCGTCGGGCAAGCTCTATACGGTGATGCTGCGCGACATCACCGAGCGGCAGCGCGCCGATAACGCGCTGAAGCAGTCGCGCGAGGAATTGCGCGAACTGTCGGCGAACCTGCAGAACGTGCGCGAAGAGGAAAAGACCCGCATCGCGCGCGAACTGCACGACGACCTCGGCCAGCAGCTCACCGCGCTGAAGATGGATCTGTCGGTGGTCGAACAGCAGCTGCGCGTGCCGGGTCGCACACATCCCGATGAAGACGTGCAGACGCACCTGCAGGGCATGCGGCGGCTGATCGACGCGACGGTCGCGTCGGTGCGGCGCATCGCGGCCGACCTGCGGCCCGTGATGCTCGACGATCTCGGCCTCGTGCCCGCGATCGAATGGCTCGCGAACGATTTCACGAACCGCTACGGGATCGATGTCGAGCGGCACATCGAAACCGGCGGGCTCACGTTCACCAGCGCGGGCGCGACCACGTTGTTCCGGATCGTCCAGGAAGCGCTGACGAACGTCGCGCGCCACGCGGATGCGACGCGCGTCGCGCTGCGGCTCGACGTCGAGGAAGGCTTCTGCGTGTTGCGTGTCGCGGACAACGGCCGCGGCTCGGCGCCCGGCGGCCCGGCCCATGAAGACAAATCGTTCGGCCTGATCGGCATTCGCGAACGCGCCCACATGCTGGGCGGCACCGTGACGATCGACACCGCGCTCGCGCGCGGTTTCTCGATCACCGTCGCGTTCCCGCTCAGTACCGTCCAACAGGAAACGCCCATCACATGATCAAGGTGCTCATCGCCGACGACCATACGCTCGTACGCGACGGTCTGCGGCACATCCTCCAGAACGCCACCGGATTCGAGGTGGCCGGCGAAGCCTGCGACGGCCCGTCGACGATCGCGCTCATACGCGCCACGCCCGCGCAGGTGCTCGTGCTCGACCTGTCGATGCCGGGCCGCAACGGCGTCGAACTGATCAAGCAGATCAAGGACGAGAAGCCCGCGCTGCGCGTCCTCGTGCTGACCATGCACGCGGAGCAGCAATACGCGGTGCGTGCGTTCCGCGCCGGCGCGTCCGGGTATCTGACGAAGGAAAGCGCGAGCGCCGAGCTGGTCGGCGCGGTCACGAAGGTGGCGTCAGGCGGCGTCTACGTGAGCCTCGCGATGGCCGAGCAGTTCGCGCAGAGCCTGAACGAGCCGGCCGAGACGCTGCCGCACCAGCGGCTGTCCGACCGCGAATTCGACGTGTTCCGGCGGATCGCCGCCGGCCAGACGCTAACGGAGATCGCCAACGCGCTGTGCGTGAGCGCGAAGACGGTCAGCACCTACAAGACGCGGATCCTGGAAAAGATGCAGATGCCGCACGAAGCGGCGCTGGTGCGTTACGCGATGCGGCACAAGCTGCTCGACGAAACGGACGACGTGTAGCGACGACGTGTAACGGACGACGCCCGGCCGCGGCTGGATGCCAGGTGCAGCCGGCCGCCCGGCATGCAGCCGGGCGGCGCACCCCGCTTACCCACTTACTTGGCCGGCACCGGGCACGCGAGATCGCCTTCCTCGCACGACAGATAGCCCTTCAGCGTTTCGGTACGCGCTTTAGTCAGATCGTCGAGGCAGGTCGACACGACCATCGGATACACGCTGCCTCCCTCGGCGTTCGCGCTGGAGAAGCTGCATTCGGCATCGCGGTACGCGATCCACGCACGCTGCGCATTCACGAGTTTGTCGGCGAGCGGCCGCGCATCGCGCAGGCGCGCGGTGACGGCCTGGTACGTCCGGTTCAGTTCTCCGTCGGTTTTCTTGTACGCGCGATCGGCGCACGCGGTCATCGCCGCCTGATCCGTCGCGTCGGCACAATTCGCCTGCGCGTGGGCGAGGTTCACCGCCAGTGCGAGCGAGCACAGCAGACCGGTCGAGACACGCATGGATGCTCCTTGTTGTTCGTTGAAGTCGTGGAACCCGGTGCCGGGCTTGCCGCGCGGTCGCGCATCGGCCGCCGTCTCTCGTGGCGACACCGATCGCGATGCTAGCGCACGCGCGCCGGCTTGTCAGCCGGTGTCGCAGCCTGCGACGGCTTGCATATCGCCCCTTCGCACCTACACTTGAAAATCGATACGCCGCTTCAGGCCCGCGCTATCGCATCCATCCCGTCTCCGCTTCCGCGCATTCCTCAGCGCATTTCGCGTTCGCATCGCCGAGCGGGGTGACGATTCGTCTGCCAGCCTCCTCCCCCCAGCCCAACGTGCCTTCGCCGTCGCCCCCTGGAGGGAATCATGAGCTATCACCTTGAAGGCCGTCTGCTCGAGGTCTGCAACTGCCGCGTACTCTGCCCGTGCTGGATCGGCGAGGACCCCGATTTCGGCGTCTGCGACACGATCGTCGCGTGGCATGTCGACAAGGGCACCGTCGACGGCGTCGACGTGGGCGGCAACACGATCGCCGCCGTGTGCCGGGTGCCCGGCAACATCCTCGAAGGCAACTGGACGGCTGCGATCTACGTCAGCGACACGGCGTCCGAAGCGCAGGAGCAGGCGCTCCTCAAGGTCTACACGGGCCAGGCCGGCGGCCCGATCGCCGAACTCGCGAAACTGATCGGCACGGTCGTGTCGATCGAACGCGCGCCCATCACGTTCAATGTCGAGGGGGCTCGCGGCACGCTGTCGATCGGCACCGACTACCACGCGGAACTCGAGCCGTACCTCGGCCCGAGCGGCGCGCAGACGACGTTGACCGACACCGTGTTCTCGACGGTGCCCGGCGCGCCGGTGTTCGTCGGCAAGGCGCCCGTCTACCGGTCGAAGAATGCGGCGATCGGCATCGACGTCGACCTGAAGAATCACAACGCGCTGCAGAGCACGTTCCGGTTCGACGCGTGACGCGCGATCGCACGCCCACGGTCATGGCTGCGTCACTGCATCGGCGCGTGTTTCCGCTCGTGCTCGCGAGTCTCGTCGCGTTCGCGTGGCTCACCCTGTGGGCGTGGACGCGCAGTCCTTACGGGCGGTACCTCGACCACGGCGACGGCACGTTGGCCGAACCGTTCAGCGCGCTTTGCCGCGCGCTGCCCGGTGGCGCGCTGTGGCTGTCGGCCGCGTTCACCGCGGCCGGCTGGACGCTGATGATCCTCGCGATGATGCTGCCGACGACGCTGTCGCTGTTCGATGCGTTCGCTCGCGTCGTCGCGAGCCGCCCCGACCAGACGCGCCTGCTCGCGCTCGTCGGCGTCGGCTACGTCGCCACGTGGAGCGGCTTCGGCCTCGTCGCGCATGGGCTGCACGGGTTGCTGCTGACCGGTGTCGCGCGCGTGCCGGCGCTCGCGTGGCGCGGCTGGCTGATCGGCGCGGCCGTCTTCGCGCTCGCCGGCGCGTTCCAGTTCAGCGGACTGAAGACGCACTGCCTCGACCGGTGCCGCACCCCCTTCAGTTTCGTGATCAGCCGCTGGCGCGGCCGCACGCCGATGCGTCACGCGTTTGCATTGGGCGTCAGCCATGGGCTCTTCTGCGTCGGCTGCTGCTGGGCGCTGATGCTGCTGATGTTCGTCGTCGGCGCCGGCAGCCTCGGCTGGATGCTGGCGCTCGCCGCATTGATGGCCGTCGAGAAGAACGCGTCGTGGGGGCAGGCGCTCACCGCGCCGCTCGGCGCCGCGTTGTTCGGCGCGGCCGTGCTGATCGTCGCCAGCCACGTGTGAGGCCCGCGATGCGACCGCCCGCCTCCGCCCTCGCGCTGCATGTCCGGCCGGGCGTGCGCGTCGTCGCGCTGACGTCGATCGCGATGCTCGCGTTCGCGTCGAATTCGCTGCTGTGCCGGCTCGCGCTGCAGGCCGGGCGGATCGACGCGGCCAGCTTCGGCAGCCTGCGCCTCGTATCGGGCGCGCTGATGCTCGCGATCGTCGCGCGTGCGGGGGCACGACGGCCCGCCCCGCCCGCCGACTGGCCGGCCGCGGCGATGCTGTTCGTGTACGTCACGTGCTTCTCGTTTGCGTATCTGACCGTCAGCGCGGCCACCGGCGCGCTGATCCTGTTCGGCGCGGTGCAACTGACGATGTTCGCGGCGGGATGGCATGCCGGCGAGCGGTTTGCCGCGACCGGCTGGGCCGGGTTCGGCGCGGCGCTCGGCGGGCTGGTCTATCTCGTGTCGCCGGGGCTCGCCGCACCGACGCCGCGCGGCGCCGCGTTGATGACGGCCGCCGGCATCGCATGGGGCATCTATTCGATCCGTGGCCGTCGGCCCGTCGATCCGGTCGCGGCCACCGCCGGCAACTTCCTGCGCGCCGCGCCGCTGGCACTCGCGCTGAGCGTCGCACTCGCCGCCCACCTGCACGTCACGCCGGCCGGCATCGCGCTCGCCGCGCTTTCCGGTGCGCTGACGTCGGGCCTCGGCTACGTGGTCTGGTATGCCGCGCTGCGGCACCTCACGGCGATGCGCGCCGCGGCGGTTCAGTTGTCCGTCCCGCCCATCGCCGCGTGCGGCGCCGTGCTGCTCCTGTCCGAACAGCCGACTTGGCGCCTCGCGCTCGCATCGGCCGCGATCCTCGGCGGCGTCGCCGCCGTACTCGCGACGCGGGCGCGGCGGGCGGGGAGCACGCGGTGATGCCCGTCAGGCGCGGCACGCTCTCGCAGCCCCCTCATTCAAGCGGCCAAAATACAAAACCCGTACACGGATACCGTGCACGGGTTTCGGATGAAACGGCAAACCGGGCGCCCCTGCGGGCGCTGCCTGGCTTAGTGGCCGAAGAACACCGACGAACGGTCGGTTGCGGACGGCACGACCACGCGCTGGCCCGCTTGCGACGCCGCGGCGGGATTCGAACCATAGCCCGTTGCATCCGCTTGCGCACCGGTGTTCTGCGCGGCGGCGATCTTTGCCTGTGCGGCCTGGATGTTTTCCGGGTAGTTCATCCAGTCGTTCGGGTTGTAGCCGGCCTTCTCGAGCTGGACCAGCTCGGCGCGCACTTGCGCGCGCGTCAGCGGCTGCTGGTTCGATTGGGCGAACGAGACGACCGGTGCGGCCACCAGGGCGGCCAGTGCAACTGCCTTGATCAGCGATTTCATGATGCGTTACCTCCAGAATTGTTTTGTCAGGCGCTTCGGACTCGGGGTCGTTGCGCATGAATAGAAGTCTAGGAGGCGACGCTATCAGGGTAAATACTTAAATCGCGAATTCACTGTTGACGGAAACCATACAATCGCCACGGAATAGGTCGAATCATCAGATGATTATCGGCATTCACGTACTGAATACCGTAGAACGGTGCCCGTGCGTCTAGCCCTGCATCAGCGCCGCCGGTCGGTTTCCGACGGCGCCATCAGCCGGTCGAACAGCAGCGCCTTGAGGCGGACCAGGTCGTCGGCGCCGGTCTCGCCGAACGCCGCGTGATGCAGCGTCAGCGCGGGCGCGGCCGGGTCGGCATGGACGGCCCGCACCGTGCCGTCGAGCGCCAGCAGCTCGACCCGGCCGCCTGCCGCGTACGGAAGCTGCACGCGCAAGGGTTCGCCGATTGCGGCGATCGGCCGGTCGACGGCAATCGACAGGCCGCTCAAGCTGATGTCGTGCACCATCCCGATGCCTTCCGCGCTCTCCGCCCCGCCCGCGCAACAGGCGGCGATCCGCACCGGCACGCGCGGCTCCGCGCGCGTGCGCAGCCGGTCGACGAAGCCGGGCGGCGACAGCACCAGGAACCGCGCGGCGCC
>NZ_JAAGPH010000254.1:0-6230 GCF_017104705.1 Burkholderia sp. Se-20373
TCCCCGTTCGCCGTCCGCCCCGGATAGCGCTGCGGCTGCGCGCCTCTCGACCCGCGCGGCGCATGAACAACAACCACCCCAAACAAGGAGACAGCCCCATGGGCAAGCGAATGTCCGCATTGTGCGGACTGGGCCTCGTATCGGCCGGCGCCTGCGCGCAAACCAGCCTCACGCTGTATGGCATCGCCGACGTGTACACCGAATTCCTCACCGGGCAGGCCGCGCCGGACGGCAAATCATCGGCATCGCTCGTGCGGATGGCGTCGGGCGGCAAGAGCGGTTCGCGCTGGGGCCTGAAGGGCGTCGAGAATCTCGGCGGCGGCTGGCAGGCGGCGTTTCGCGTCGAAAGCAGCATCAACCTGACCAACGGCACCGGTGCCGGCTCGGGCGGCTTCGACCGCTCCGCGTGGGTCGCACTGCAGCACGAGCGCTGGGGCGCACTGCGGCTCGGCCGCCAGTACACGACGCTGTTCGACATCATGGAGCGCTATTCGCCGACGGGCGCCTATTCGACGCTGTACGAGCCGGACGGCGCGATCGTCGGCATCAACTATCGCGAGAACAACGTCGTCAAATATCTGGCGAAGCTCGGCGCGATGACGCTCGAAACACACTACGCATTCGGCGGCACGGCGGGCGCGTTCCAGTCGAACGCCGCGTACGGCGCGGGCTTCGACTACGCCGGCGATGCGTTCTCGTTCGCCGCGGCGTTCGACGACGTCAACACCCCACAGCCCGGCGGCTTCGCGCATTTCCGCCGCTACGCCGCGTCCGCACTCGTGCCGCTCGGCCGCGCCCAACTGCTGGCCGGTGTCGAACACGCGCGCAGCGACATCGCCGCGCCGTCGGTCATGACGCACTTCACGTTCTGGTGGGCCGGCGTCCGCTACGCCGTCACCGATTTCCTGCAGGTGATCGGCGCGGTCTATTACGAACACATCCGTGCGCAGAATCCTGCCCATGCACCCGCGCCGGCGTCGCGTCCCGTCAGTCCGCAACAGGTCACGCTGCAGTTGAACTACTTCGTGTCGAAGACGGTGACGCTGTACCTGGCGGGCGGCTACGCGCATCGCGCCGCGCTCGATTTCGACAATGACAACTACAACTTCCTGCACTACTCGCTCGCCGCCGATCGCTCGGGCAGCGCGGGCGTCGCGCTCGGCCTGCGCAAGGCGTTCTGACATCGCCGCCCCCCACTTTCGGAGTCCAGAACCATGAACCGCCGCCATTTCCTTTCCGCCCTGACCGGCGCTGCGTTGACGCTGCCCGTCGTGCGCGCCCGCGCCGACGCATCACCTGCCGCCAGCGGCGCCGAGCGTGCCGACCTGCGCGCCACCGACCGGCCCGAACTCGCGCGGCAGCTCGCCGACTACGCAGCCGGGCTGCGGTATCGCGACCTCGACGCCGCGACCGTCGAGACGATCAAGGCGCATCTGATCGACGCACTCGGCTGCGCGATCGCCGCATATGACGAGCCGCCCGTGCGGATCGCGCGCAACGCGGCGCTCGCCTCGCCCGGCGGCATCGCGACCGTGATCGGGACGGACCGGCGCACGAGTCCCGATCTCGCCGCATTCGCCACCGGCACGGCGCTGCGCTACTTCGATTTCAACGATGCGTATGCCGGCAAGGAAACCGGCCATCCAAGCGACAACGTCGCCGCGTGCCTCGCGGTCGCCGAAGCGCAGCACGCCACCGGCCGCGACCTGATCCTGTCGATCGCGATCGCGTACGAAATCGCGTGCCGGCTGATGGACGCCGCCGCCATCAGCCCGCGCGGCTGGGACCACACCTGCTACAGCCTGCCCGCCGTCGCGCTCGCCACGGGGAAACTGATGCGCCTGCCCGCGCCGCAGCTCGTGCAGGCGGTCAACCTGTCGATCAACAGCCATCTCGCGCTGAACCAGACACGGGTGCAGCAATTGTCCAACTGGAAGGCGCTCGCCGACGCGGACGCGGCGCGCAACGCGGTGTTTTCGACCGAACTCGCCCGCGCCGGCCTCACCGGCCCCGCGCCGATCTTCGAGGGGACGGCCGGGTTCTTCGAGCGGGTATCCGGGCCGTTCACGCTCGATACGGGCGAATTCGGCGGGCGCGGCGGCACGTTCCGGATCGGCCGATGCTTCGTGAAGCTCTATCCCGCGCAAGGGCTCACGCAAACGGCGATTCCGGCCGCGCTCGCGGTCGCCGCCCAGGTCGGCGACCTGCGGCGCATCCGCCGCATCGAGATCCACACGACCGAAGTCGGCTACGTGACGGCCGGCCGCGATCCGGAGAAATGGGCGCCGTCGACCCACGAGACCGCCGATCACAGCCTGCCTTACATCGTCGCGCGGGCAATGCTCGACGGCGACATCACGACCCGAAGCTATGCGAGCGCCGCGCTGCGCGACCCGGCCTTGCGCGCGCTGATCGGAACCATCACGGTCAGCGCCGATCCGGCGCTGACGGCCCGCTATCCCGCGCATGCGCCGAATCGCGTGACGGCCGTGTGCGACGACGGCGCGGTGCATGCGAAGCAGGTGGACGACCTGCCGGGGTCGCCGACGCGACCGATGCAGCGCGACGACTACGAAGCGAAGTTCATGAAGAATTGCCGGCCGCACTGGAGCGCGGCACGGATGCGTGCCGCGCTCGATTATCTGTGGCGGCTCGACGAACAGCCCGACGTCGCGACGCTGCCGCCGCTGCTCGTCATGGGCTGACCCGTGCACCGTCGGCACCACGCGGCTTCACGCTCAGCCGACGCTGAACGCGTCCGCCGCGACGTCGTCCTCGAGCGACTCCGCGACCGCGACGATCATGCGACGCATCCACCCGTGCGCGTTGCTCGCATCGTACCGGTGATGCCAGTACAGCGACCACGTGACCGGCTCCATCGCGAGCGGCAGTTCGCGGATCACGAGGCGCGGATCGCCGAGGCTCAGCGCGTGCCGCTCCGACATGATCACCGCGTACGGCAGCGCATCGAGCATGTTCGGCACGACGAGCCAGTGCGGCACGTTGAGCACGATGCGGCGCTTGCAGCCCATGTTCGCGAGCAGGTTGTCGATCAGGCTGTGGTCGACCGGGTTGATCGATACGTTGAGGAAGTCGAGCGCGAGGAACCGCTCGAGCGTCAGCGGCTTGTCCGCGTCGGGATGCTTGCGGCTCAGCATGCAGACCAGCCGGTCGTGAAATACGGTTTCCGACGACAGCGTGCCGGCATGCTCGAGGCCCGCGCTGATCGCCATGTCGAGCCGCCCTGCCTCAAGCGCTTCGGCCGTCTTGGCCGCGCTCGGATGCACGACGTCCAGGCTGATATTCGGCGCCGCCGTGCGCATGCGCCGCAGCAATGCGGGCAGCAGAAGCAATTCGGTCAGATCCGACATGCGGACCGTGAAATGACGTTCCGATGTAAAAGGATGGAATTGATAATCCGATTCAAACAATTCTTCTATTTGTTGCATGATTTTCCGGACCGGCGAGATCAGCGCCTGCGCGCGCGGGGTCAGTTCCAGCCCTGCCGCGCCGCGCGCGAGGATTTCGTCATTGAACAGATACCGCAGGCGCGACAGCGCATTGCTGACGGCCGGCTGCGTCAGGCCGACCTTCAGGCCGGCGCGTGTCACCTGCTTCTCGGTCAGCAGCGCATCGAGTATGACCAGCAGGTTCAGGTCGATCGAACGTAGATTCATGATTGTGACCATCCACTAAACGGGTTAATCGCCCTCCCCGGCTCACGATTATCGCAATGGGGAATTCCCCTGATATTTAGTGCAATAAACGAGAATAGTCCAATCTTGACGTTTCGATATTTTTTATATACCTGCCGTCATTGATTCTGTTTTTGATTTAAATGACCCGTTTTCCAGGAATTTTTCTGAAAAACGAGTCAATCGAAATCAGCAATCGGTGGGTGGAAACGGTTCGCTCCGGCCATCGTGCGCGAACCGCTGCCTGCCCGCGTATCAGACCGTCGCGACCGGATTCACCGGCGCACCGACCAGGCCCCGGATATGCAGCGGGGGCGCGGTCAGCAGGAACCGGTTGCGCCGATGCGCACGCAACCAGTTCGCGAGCGGCGTCAGATGCCACAGCTCGCCGAGGTGGATGCCGAGCTTGAACAGGCACAGCTCGTGCAGCGGCATCAGCGCACCCGGCTGCGCGAGCGGCTGCGCCTGCTGCGGCCGCTCCTCGATTGCATGGTTGTCGGCCACGAGCGCGGCGAGCCGCGACTCGTCGATCCACTGCAGCAGGCGGGGGTCGCTGCTGTCCAGCACGCACGCACTCGCGACGGTCGCGGGCGAACCGCTCTCGTCGTTCAGCAGCAGATCGGCGAAACCGGTGTGAATGCAGACGATGTCGCCCTGCTCGACACGCACGTCGTCTTCTTCCATCACGCGCATCAGTTGCGCGTAGCCGACTTTCGTGCGGGCATCGCCGAAGTGATGCCGCAGGTCGATCAGCACGCCGCGCCCCTGCACGCCGGTCCGTGCCATCACCTCGATGCCGAGCGCGCGCGCGCCGCCGGTGGCGTCGCCTTCCTGCGGCACCCGCAGATGCTCGCCCATCCGGAAGCCGTTGTAGAACACGATCTCGGGCACGCCGTCGCCGTCCGCATCGAATACGCCGCCGACATGCGCGAGACCGTCCCATTGCGTCGAGAACTGCGAATGCATGCAGAACGAATCGTCGCAGACCACGTCGGTTGCGTTTGCAACCTGTTCATCCGCGCGATAACCGAAGTACGGCTTGCCGCCCAGCAACGCCGGCATGATCGCCGGCGGCCGGCGGCGCGCGTTCAGGCCGCCGCCGCGCGGCACGTCGAGCGGCAGGCTCAGCGAGAACGACAGGCCTTCGCGCACCTCGGCGACGCCCTGCCGCACGTTGTCCGGGGTCAGCCAGTTCAGCCGTCCTTTCTGGTCATCCGGACCGAAATCGCCCCAGTTCGAGCCGGGCGGCCGCTTGTTCCAGCGGGGTGTGCTCAAGATGGATCTCCTCCTTCCAGGTTCGCATGCGCGCCGGACGTCAACGCCGCCAGCCCGTCGAGCGGTGCGCCGTCGGCGAGCGCCTGCACCGCGTCGCGCAGTTCGAGCGCACGAGGCAGGCCGATCGTCGAACTCGCCGCGAGCACGAACTTCGCGACGAGTTCCTGTTCGGTCAGCGGCCGCGCATTGGTGCCCTTGCTCGACTCGACGCGCGCCTCGAGCACCTGTCCGTCGCGCCGTTCCACCCGCAGCACGGCGGGCAGGAAATGCGGGAACCGCTCGTCGCACCACGGATCGCCGACGCAGCGCACCTTCGCGGCCAGCGCACGGCGCGCGGGATCCCGCACGAGCTTGTCGTCGAAATCGTCGAACCAGACCCCGAGCCCGCCGCCGCCGAGCAGCGCGGCCGCTACGGTGTACGGCCCCGAGAATGCCGCCGCATACCCGTCCGGCGGGTTGGCCTTCAGCGCGGCGGGCTCGCCGATCGTACGCAGCGTCGACGTCGCGACCCGCAGCTCGGCGGACACGACGTCGTCGGCCGTCACGCCCTGCGCCTTCAACTGCAATGCCGCGTCGATGCCCGGATGCGTGAAGTGGTTGCACGGATACGGCTTGAAGATGATCCGGCTCGTCTCCCAGTCGACACCGAGTTCGCGCAGCACCGCGTCGACGTCGGCCAGCTCGCCGCACCACGCGCGGAAGAAGCCGAAGCGGCCTTCGAGCGCGGTCGGCGGCGCGGTCACGCCCGCGCTCGCCAGTTCCGCCGCGCTCACGCCCGCATGCGCGGCCCAGCCGCAGTGGATCCGCTTCACGGAGCCGCCGGTGCGATTCGCTTCGAGCAGGCCCGCGCCCATGCTCGCGGCAATGCCGAGCGCGGCGGCGATTTGCGCGGCGTCGAGCCCGAGCAGCATCGCCGCGGCCGCGGCGGCGCCGACCGTCCCGCAGATCGACGTCGCATGCTGGCCGCGCTCGAAGAACACCGAATTGCCGATCTGCGGGTTGTAGGCGGCCACGCCCAGCCGGATGCAGATCTCGGTGCCGACCGTGATTGCATCGAGCAACGCCGTGCCCGATGCGCCGCTCGCCTGCGCGGCGGCCAGCGCGGCCGGAATCACCGACGCGCTCGGATGCAGCACCGACAGCATGTGCGAATCGTCGAAATCCATCGCGTGCGCAAGCGTGCCGTTGACGAGCGCGGCGCTCGCGGCCGGCAGCCGGTCGGGCGCGCCGATCACGGTCGCCGGGCCGTTGCCGGCCCAG
>NZ_JAAGPH010000255.1:0-6403 GCF_017104705.1 Burkholderia sp. Se-20373
GCGGCGATGCGGGCTGCCGCGCCGGTGGCGGCATCGGGTGCGGGGGCGGTATCGGCTTCGGGTGGAGCGCCTGCAGCGGCCGCGTCGTCGACGCCCGCACCGGCGTCCGGATCGGCATCCGCGCCGGTTTCGGCTTCCGTGCCTGCATCCGCTTCCGGTCCGGCATCGTCGCCGGCCGCGGCAGCATCGACACCTGTCGTATCGGCACCGGCGGCTGCAACACCGGCACCGGTCGCGCCTGCGCCCGCACCCACCGCTTCGGCGCCCGTATCGGCATCGGCATCGATTCCGGCAAGCGCATCGCCTGCGCCCGCTGCCGCCAATCCCGTCGCATCGTCCGCACCGTCCGGCGCGAGCGCACCGGCCGCACACTGACCGGCCGTCCGTATCGTCGCGTCGGGCCCTATTCGGCGCCGCGCGACGATACGCTCCCTTCTCCGTCATTCATCACGGGAATGTCCGTGCTGCCGGCTGCATGCCCGTTGTGTCGCCGACGTCGCTTCGATGCCTCGCGTCGAGGTATGCGCAGCCGATGCCGACGTTCGCCGGGATCGACTGCCGTCCGGCCGTCATCCGACAGGCCAGCTAGGGCCGGCCGCCCCGCCTACCTCAACGTCGCATGCAGCGTCTGCATCTGCTCGACGGTCGCGGTCACGCCGCCGCAGACGATCACGGCGATCTCCTTCGCCGACGCGAGCCCGGGCACCGGCCGCTCGAGCGCGGCCAGCGCGGCACCGCACGCGGGCTCGACGACGATCCGGTGCTCGTCGAGGAAACGCAGCGATGCGGCCACCGCCTCGGCATCGGACACGACGACCGGGTGAATCTCGTGTCGCGCTGCCCATTCGACCGCCGCGTCGCACGGCCGCTTCGCGCC
Source organism: Burkholderia sp. Se-20373 (assembly GCF_017104705.1). Lineage (NCBI taxonomy): Bacteria > Pseudomonadati > Pseudomonadota > Betaproteobacteria > Burkholderiales > Burkholderiaceae > Burkholderia > Burkholderia sp. Se-20373. Next base: position 878 of record NZ_JAAGPH010000255.1, read on the forward strand.
GAGCGACGTCGCGATGCTCGTGATCGCCGGCAATTCGACCGCATGCCCCTGCGCGAGCGAGCGCGCATAGCAGTCGGCGCCTTCCGTTTCGGCCGCGACCACCGGCACGTCGTACCAGCCGTTGCGCGCCAGCCCTTCGAGCACGCCGCACAGCAGCCCGCCGCCGCCGACCGCGAGCACGATCGCGTCGGGCTTCGGGCCAGCCGCCGCCATCTCGTCGATCATCGTCGCGTGGCCCTGCCACAGCACGCGATCGTCGAACGGATGCACGAACGCATCATGCTCGCCGAGCGCCGACTGCGTGAACGCATTCGCCTCGGCCCAGCTCGCCCCGTGCACGACGAGCTCGGCGCCCTCGACGCGGATCAGCTCGCGTGCGCGGGCCGACGCGCTTTCCGGTACGACGACGAGCACCGGCACGCCGAGCTCGCGGCCGCAATACGCGACCGCGATGCCCGCGTTGCCGCCCGACGACGACACGAAGCGCCGCGCGCCGGCCGCGTGCCGCGCTTCGCAGACGGCGCCGATGCCGCGCAGCTTGAACGAGCCAGAAGGCTGCAGCGCGTCGAGCTTCAGCCGGATGGTCCTGCCGAGCCGGCGGGATGCGATTGGCGAGCGGAGATAAGGGGTCGGGATATGAAGCGGCATGGGGCGGGACCAGTGGGACCAGTGGGGAACGGGGGGAACGCACGCGACGTGCAACGGCGAGCGGCAATGGCGGTCATCGTACGGCACGCCTCCCATGCTTTCCAATACCATCGGATGGCATTTGCTATGCTCCACAGGTATATCGATGAACCTAATGGATGCCGCATGCGCCAGATCGAATTGCGTCACCTGCGCTACTTCGTGGCCGTCGCGCAAGCCGGCAGCGTGATGGCCGGCGCCCGCGCGGCCGGCATCGTCCAGCCCGCGCTGTCGCGACAGATCCGCGAACTCGAGGACGCGATCGGCACGCCGCTGCTGGTGCGCCGCGCAACCGGCGTCACGCTCACGGCGGCGGGCGCCAGCTTCCTGCAGGACGCGACCGGCCTGCTCGCGACGCTGCAGGACAGCCGTGAGCGCGCGCTGCGCAGCGCGGCCGGCCAGCTGGGCGAGCTGCGGCTCGGTGCGTTGCCGAACTGCCTGCCGCTGCCCGTCGTCGGCACCGTCCTCAAGGCGTTTCGCGACGCGTGCCCGGACGTGAAGCTGTCGATCGCGCCGATGCTGTCGGCCGAACAGGCGAACGCGCTGATGCGCGGCCAGCTCGACAGCGGGATCATGGCGTGGCGTCAGGACGAGGCGCCGCACCTGTCGGGCGTGCGGCTGCTGAGCGACCGCTTCGTGCTCGCCATGCCCGCACCGCCGGGCGGACACTTCACCGCGCCACGCACGCTGGCCGACGTCGCGAACGAGCCGTTCGTCTGGTTCGACGCGCAGCGCTCCGCCGCGCACCACCGGTTCCTGATGGCGCAGTGCCAGCGGGCCGGCTTCACGCCGCGCATCGCGCAGGTCGGCAGCGACATTCCGACTTTGATCGGCCTCGTCGCGGCCGGGATGGGCTGTGCGTTCGTGCCGGAAAGCGCGTCGCCGACCTGCCCGCACACGGTCCGGCTCGTCGCGCTCGACGAACTCGCGAGCCGCTTCGACATCGAGTTCGTGTTCGACGGCGCAGCCGTGCCCCCGTCGCCCATCGTCGCGCGGTTTCTCGAAGCCGTGCGGGATGCGACCGGCGAAGCGGGCTGAGCGTGCTGAGCGGGCTGAATGTCCAGCAGGTGCGGCGGCCTCGCCCGGCACTCGAGCGAGCCGATTCGCGGTGCCGAGTGACGGGCGCAATCCCCTTCCACCCAACCGTCGCTTTGGCTGCCGAAACACGCTAAACAGCCGCATCTTTTTTGCGCAAATTCTTACAAAACGACGACACCGGATGCCGCAACACCGGTGTTTTTAAATTGGCACCAAAAACGGCCGTTTAACGTCGCTTCGAATTGTCATGGCTCGAAATATACTGCGCGCGCATCCAACCCTCGTGCCAAAGAGAGGATGCGTTTCCGCCCCGGTCACGGTCCCCCTGTGATCGGGGCTTTTTTTGCCTGTGGGCCTTGTCTGCCAAGGGTTTTCGGCGACGATGCGAGATTCGCCCGGCGCGATGCCGGCCGCCTGAGCGGCCCGTCCGATCCGCGCGACCACCCATCGCCGCGCAGTCGGCGGGCGGCTTACGGTTCATCCGGCGGGAGCGACCGTCAGTCCGCGTCGAAGCGCCGATGGATCGCGATCTCCCGGCCTGAAGCCGCATGCTGCGCGTTACAAATATCTTTCACAAAAACAGCGCTTTCGCCCGCCGCGCCACCCGGCGTCAAGCGCACGCTGCATTGTTGACATGAAATCAAGATAATTTCGTCCGTACACGGCTTTTTCCGCAAAAGTCATGCAGGCACACTGCTTCCTGTCCTCAACGGTCCGTGCCGTTCGTTGTTTCTCGACTCCAGGAGCCCATCGCGTGAAGACCACGACTTCCTCTCCTTCCCGCCCGGGCGGCAGCGCCGCGCTGCCGCTGCTGGCACTCGCCGCCGGCGCGTTCGGCATCGGCACGACCGAGTTCTCGCCGATGGGCCTGCTGCCCGTGATCGCCGACGGCGTGCACGTGTCGATTCCGCAAGCCGGCATGCTGATCAGCGCGTATGCGATCGGCGTGATGGTCGGCGCGCCGCTGATGACGCTGCTGCTCGCGCGCTGGTCGCGCCGTTCGGCGCTGATCGCGCTGATGTCGATCTTCACGATCGGCAACCTGCTGTCGGCGTTCGCGCCGGACTACACGACGCTGCTGCTCGCCCGCCTCGTGACGAGCCTCAACCATGGCGCCTTCTTCGGGCTCGGCTCGGTGGTCGCGGCCAGCCTCGTGCCGCGCGAGAAGCAGGCGAGCGCGGTCGCGACGATGTTCATGGGTCTCACGATCGCGAACGTCGGCGGCGTGCCGGCCGCGACCTGGCTCGGCCAGATCATCGGCTGGCGCATGTCGTTCGCGGCGACCGCGGGCCTCGGCCTGGTTGCGATCGCCGGGCTGTTCGCCGCGCTGCCGAAGGGCGAAGCCGGCAAGATGCCCGACCTGCGCGCGGAACTCTCGGTGCTGACGCGCCCCGTCGTGCTCGGCGCGCTCGGGACGACCGTGCTCGGCGCCGGCGCGATGTTCACGCTCTACACGTATGTCGCGCCGACGCTCGAACACCTGACCGGCGCGACACCCAGCTTCGTGACCGCAATGCTGGTGCTGATCGGCGTCGGCTTCTCGATCGGCAACATCGCCGGCGGGCGCCTCGCCGACCGCTCGCTCGACGGCACGCTGATCGGGTTCCTGCTGCTGCTGATCGCGACGATGGCCGCGTTCCCGGTGCTCGCCCGCACGCATGCAGGCGCCGCCGCCACACTGCTCGTGTGGGGTGTCGCGACGTTCGCGGTCGTGCCGCCGCTGCAGATGCGCGTGATGCGGGCAGCCCACGAAGCGCCGGGGCTCGCGTCGGCCGTCAACATCGGCGCATTCAACCTCGGCAACGCGCTCGGCGCGGCGGCCGGCGGCGCGGCGCTCTCGGCGGGCTTCGGTTATGCGGCCGTGCCGCTCGTCGGCGGACTGATCGCCGCAGCCGGACTCGCACTCGTGTTCCTGCAGATCGCGCAACAGCGCCGCGCACCGGCCACCGCGAATTCGTAATCGCGACCCGTCGCGCGCCGGCAACGCATGCCGGACCGCCGATCCGTACCGACCCACGCTCACGGCCGCGCAATGCGGCCGTTTTCGTTTTCAACGGCCGACTTCGATTCAACGCCCCTCAAGCTGGAAAAATCCCGAATCTCCAGCGATCTTTCAGCGCTCCCAATGCAATACGTTTTCGGAATGAAAAACGATTCAATTCATTCAAATGATTCACTTTCATTTCTTCTTCACCGCATCCAGCCCACTACTTATCCCATTCGCCGCCGGCCGGCTCAACCCGCCCAATCAGCCTGAAAAATAGTCTCGAACCCCGCATGAATTACCCGTTTTTGCTGCAATGCAAGGTAATGACTTATACGAATCCCGCACGAGAAATCGAATAAAGAAATTCTCCTCACCTTTATTCAATTAATAGCCCTGCAAATGTAACAAAATGAAACAGGGTGAATTTAAAGATTGAAAGAATTGCCGATTCGTATCAGGATTTGCGACAACGTAGCGCGATCAAGCGCGGCATAAATCCAACGAAAAATCGATCGATGAGGGATCAGTGTGAAACTCGCCATCGCTTCCACGATGTTGTCGCTCGCGCTGTCCATCGGCCTGTCGACACCCGCCGCCGACGCAGCCACCTATTCGAACGGCACCGCCACCGCGACCTTCAACGTCACGCTGACGCTGCAGCCGAACTGCACGATCGCCGCGAACCCGCTCGCGTTCGGCACCAACGGGGTGCTGGCCACCGCGATCAACCAGCAGACCACCGTCAGCGTCACCTGCACCAATACGACGCCGTACAACGTCGGCCTCGACGCCGGCACGGTCACGGGCTCGACCGTCGCGAGCCGCCTGATGGCCGGCACGGCCACCGGCAACACGACGACGACCGTCGACTTCCAGCTCTACCAGGACGCCGGGCGCACGACGATCTGGGGCAACACGCAAGGCACGAACACCGTGGCCGGCACCGGCACGGGCGCCGCGCAATCGCTGACCGTCTATGGCCAGGTGCCCGCGCAGGCGACGCCGAAACCGGACACCTATCAGACGACCGTCACCGCAACCGTCTACTTCTGACCGGCGCCGCATCGCATGACCGCATTCCGTCGAACGCTCGTCGCGCTGCTGTGCGCGGCCGGCGCCGCGCACGCCGCGTCGCTGCAGATCTCCCCCGTCACGATCGAATTCAGTGCCGACGACACGGCCAGCGGCATCACGCTGCGCAATCCGGGCGAACGCCCGGTGTACGGACAGGTGCGCGTGTTCCTCTGGAACCAGACCGATGGCCAGGACACCTTGACGCCCACGCAGGATCTGCTGGCCAGCCCACCGCTGATCGAGGTCGGCACACAGTCCGAGCAACTGATCCGCGTGGTGCGCGCATCGCGCGTGCCATCCGGCACCGAGCAGGCCTACCGGCTGCTGATCGACGAATTGCCGCCGCCCGGCGAAACGCCGGCCAACGGCGTGTCGATCCGGCTGCGCTATTCGATACCGGTGTTCGTCGAGCCTGCCGCCGACGGCGCGCCGCGACTCGACTGGGCGCTGTTGCGCAACAACGGCGGCTGGGTGCTGCGGGTGCGCAACGGCGGCACGCGGCGCGCGCAACTGGCGTCCGTCGAACTCGTGACTGCCGACGGTCATACGGTCCCGCTCACGCGCGGCCTGCTCGGCTATGCACTCGCGGGCCGCACGGGCCAGTGGAGCGTGCCGCTGCCGGCCGGCGTCACGCTCGGCGGCAAGGTCACGGTGCGGGCAGCCGTCAATTCGCAGCCGGCGGGCGCCGCCGTGGTGGAGAAGCCCCCGAGCTAGTCCGCCGTTGCGCCGCCCGGCCCGTC
>NZ_JAAGPH010000256.1:0-6284 GCF_017104705.1 Burkholderia sp. Se-20373
GTGCCGCTCGGCCTGCCGCTGCCGAATGCGCGCGCGCTGGTGCTCGACGCGTTCGGCGCATGCGTGCCGGCCGGTGCGACGGGCGAGCTGTATCTGGGCGGGCCGGGCGTCGCGCGCGGCTATCTGGGGCGTCCGGCGCAGACCGCCGAGCGCTTCGTCCCCGATCCGTTCACGCCCGGCGCGCGGCTGTATCGCACGGGTGACCGCGTACGCTTGCGCGCGGACGGCCGCCTCGCGTTCCTCGGCCGTATCGACGACCAGGTGAAGATTCGCGGCTACCGCGTCGAACCGGGCGAGGTGAGTGCGGCGGTGCGCGCGGCCGGCCCGGTCGCACAGGCCGAAACGCTCGCGATCGAACACGACGGCCGCTTGCGGCTCGCGACGTTCGTCGTGATGCGCGATGGCGCGAACTTCGACGAAGCTGCCGTGCGCGCGGCGCTTGCCGCGAAGCTGCCCGACTATATGGTGCCGGCGCAATTCGTCGCGCTCGCACGCCTGCCGGTGACCGCGAACGGCAAGATCGATCGCGCCGCGTTGCGCGAACTGGCGGCCGCGCCGGTCGTGACGACCTCCGGCGATGCGCCGCAGGGCGCGGTCGAAACGGTGCTCGCCGAAGTCTGGCAGGCCGTGCTGAAGGCGCCGAAGGTCGGCCGTGACGACAACTTCTTCGAGCTCGGCGGCGATTCGATCCTCGTGCTGCAGGTGATCGCCCGGGCGCGCAAGCGCGGCGTGCGCTTCACGCCGAAGCAGCTGTTCGACGGCCCGACGGTCGCCGAACTCGCGCGTATCGCGAAGACGGAGGACGTGACTGCCGCTGCCGCCGTGAAACCCGCGGTCGCAGCCGCTGCCGGCGCGCCGGTGACGGCGCAGATCCTCACGCCTGCCCAACAGCGCTTCTTCGCGCTCGATATCCCGCATCCGGGCCACTGGAACCAGTCGGTTGCGTTCGACGTACGCGGGCCGTTCGACGCCGACGCCTTCGCGCGTGCGTTCGACGCACTGCTGACGCATCACGACGCGTTCCGCCAGCGTTTCGCGCGCGGCGCGGACGGTACGTGGCACGCCAGCGATGCGGCAAAGCCGTACGACGCGCTGCCGTTCGTCGAAGTCGCCGCCCGCGACGCAGCCGACGCGCTCGCGCGCTTCGACGCGTTGCAGCGCCGTCTCGACCTCGGCCGCGGGCCGCTTGCCTGCGCGTGCGCGGCACGCTTGCCGGACGGCTCGACGCAGCTTTATCTCGCGATTCACCATGCGATCGTCGATGGCGTGTCGTGGCGCATTCTGCTCGACGACCTCGACACGGCCTATCGCGCCGCATGCGAACGCGCGCCGGTTCGACTGTCGCAGCCGGGCCTGCGTGCGGATGCATGGGCGGCCCGGCTCGCCCGTGCGGCAACGGAACCGGCATCGCCGTTCGCGGCCGAGGCCGCGTACTGGGCCGGCATGGCGCAGGGCGACGACATCGTGCCCGATCATCCCGACGCAGCGGCGACGAACGCCGATGCGGCCACTGTCGTGCAGACGATCGACGCGGCGTTGACCCGCGCGGCGCTGACCGACGCGCACGCGGCCTATCGCACGCAGACGATCGACCTGCTGGGCGCGGCGCTCGCCCTGGCGCTGGCCGGCGCGAGCGGTGCCGCATCGTGCCGTGTCGAACTGGAAGGGCACGGCCGCGAGGTGCTGTTCGACGACGTGGATGCCAGCCGCACGATCGGCTGGCTGACGAGCCATTACCCGGTGACGTTGCCGATCGCGGCCACGGCAAGCGACACGCTGTGCGCGGTGAAGGACGCGCTGCGCGCGGTGCCGCACAAGGGGCTCGGCTTCGGCGTGCTCGCGCACTACGGCGCGGCGGCGACGCGTGCGGCGCTGGCCGCCGTGTCGCGTCCGCGCGTCACGTTCAACTATCTCGGCCAGTTCGACGCACCGCGCGATGCCACGCTCGTACCGCGCTTCGGCGGCACCGGCGTCGAACGCGATCCGCAGGGACCGCTCGGCAACACGCTCGCGATCCACGCGTACCTCGACACGGATCACGACGGCGCACGCACGCTGAAAGTGCACTGGGTCTATGGCGCACCGCAATTCGAGCGCGCGACGATCGACGCATTCGCCGAGCGTTTCGCGGCGGCGCTGCGCGAACTCGTCGACGCATGCGCGTCGCGCGTCGCGCATCGCGGCGGCGGCGCGACGCCGGGCGATTTCCCGCTCGCGCAGGCCGCCGGTCTCACGCAGGCCGCGATCGAGCGCACGCCGCTCGACTGGCGCACGATCGACGACGTCTATCCGTTGTCGCCGATGCAGCAGGGCATCCTGTTCCATGCGCTGTTCGCCCCCGGTCATGCCAGCTACGTGAACCAGCTCGTCGCGACCGCGACCGCGCTGGACGCCGACCGGTTCACGGCCGCGTTCGAAGCGTCGATCGCGCGCCACGACATCCTGCGCACGAGCGTGATGCCGGACGAAGCCGCGCCGCTGCAGTGCGTGCATCGCCATGCGCACATGCCGGTCGAACAGCTCGACTGGCGCACCCGCGGCGACACGTTCGATGCCGATTTCGACGCCTGGCTCGCCGCCGATCGCACACGCGGCTTCGACTGGCGCGAGCCGCCGCTGATGCGGCTCACGCTGATCCGTGTGACCGACGACGCGTGGCGCGTCGTCTGGACGCGTCACCACGTGCTGCTCGACGGCTGGAGCACCGCGCGCCTGCTCGCCGACGTGCTGCGCGACTATCGCGACCCGGATGCCGTGTCGCCGTTCGCGAGCCGTCCGGCGCTGCGTTATCGCGACTTCATCGCGTGGCTCGGCACGCGCGACCGCGACGCCGACGAACGTTTCTGGACCGAACGCCTCGCACGCCTCGACGCGCCGACGCTGATCGCGGAACGCACGGCCGACCGCGCCGAGGCCGACATGGTCACGTGGCGTGCGACGCTCGATGCCGACACGCTGACGCGTGTCGCGCAGACGGCGCGCGCACTGAAGCTGACGATCAACACACTGGTGCAGGGCGCGTGGGCGCTCGCGCTGCAGCGGATGACGCACCAGCCGGCCGTCGCGTTCGGCGCGACCGTCGCGGGCCGCCCCGATGCGCTCGCGGACGTCGATTCGGTGCTCGGTCTCTTCATCAACACGCTGCCGGTGATCACGGCGCCCGCGCCGCAGCAACGCGCGGCCGACTGGCTGCAAACGCTGCAACGCGAGAACGCGGCCGCCGCCGAGCACGCGCACACGCCGCTCGCCGACATCCAGCGCTGGGCACGCGGCGCGGGCGGCGCACTGTTCGACACGCTGGTCGTGTTCGAGAACTACCCGGTCGACGACACGGCGCGCGACGCCGATCCGCGCGCACTCGCATTGAGCGACGTGCGCAGCATCGAATCGACCGATTTCGCGCTGACGCTCGTGATCGAGAGCGGTGCCGAACTGACGATCGACTACGGCTACGACGCCGCGCGCGTCGACGCGCGTCAGGTTGAGACCTGGCACCGCGCGTTCGCGTGCGCACTCGATGCACTGGCCCGCACGCCGGATGCGCTGCTCGGCACGCTGTCGATCGCCGACGACGCAACCCGTGACGCACTGGCGCACGCGCAACACACCGCGCAAGCATGGCCGGCTGCGCGGCAACAGCCGCTGCACCTGCAATTCGCCGAGGCGGCACGGGCGGCGCCCGACGCGATCGCGCTCGAATACGCGGACGTTCACGGTGGCGTGCGTCGCGCGACCTATCGCGAACTCGACGTCAGCACGTCACGCATCGCGTCCGCGCTGCAACGGCGCGGCGTGCAGCCCGACACGCCGGTCGCGCTGTGTGTCGAGCGCTCGTTCGACATGGTGATGGCGCTGGTCGGCGTGCTGAAGGCTGGTGCGGCCTACCTGCCGATCGATCCCGACTATCCGCCCGAGCGCATTGCCTACATGCTGCGCGACGCGCGGCCGGCCGTCGCGATCACGCAGGCCCATCTGCGCGAGCAGGTCGAGGCCGCGCTCGGCGAGGGCGTCACGACGCAGCTGCTGACGGTAGCGGACCTGCTTGCCGACGAAGCCGAAAGCGACACTGCCGATGTGACTGCCACGATCGACGACGCCCAGCTCGCGTACCTGATCTACACGTCCGGTTCGACCGGCAAGCCGAAGGGCGCCGGCAACACGCACGGCGCGCTCGCGAACCGGATCGCATGGATGCAACACGCCTACCGGCTCACGCGCGACGACGTCGTGCTGCACAAGACGCCGTTCGGCTTCGACGTGTCGGTGTGGGAATTCGTGTGGCCGCTGGCGATCGGCGCGAAGCTCGCGATCGCCGCGCCCGGCGACCATCGCGATCCGGCGCGTCTCGCGGCCGCGATCCATGCGCACGGCGTGACGGTGCTGCACTTCGTGCCGTCGATGCTCGCCGCGTTCGCCGCGTATCTCGACGATTTCTCGGCCGCCGCGCAGTGCGACAGCGTGCGCCTGATCGTCGCGAGCGGCGAGGCGCTCGCGCCCGAACTCGTCGCGAAGATGGCGCGGCTGCTGCCGAACGCGACGCTCGTGAACCTGTACGGGCCGACCGAAGCGGCCATCGACGTGTCGCACTGGACCTGCGGCCCTGACGATGCGTATGCGGCCGCGGTGCCGATCGGCCATCCGATCGCGAACCTGCAACTGCACGTGCTGGATGCCGCATGGCAGCCGGTGCCGGCCGGCGCGACCGGCGAACTGTATCTCGCGGGGGCGGGCCTCGCGCGCGGCTATCTCGGCCGTCCGGCGCTGACCGCCGAGCGCTTCGTGCCCGATCCGTTCGTGCCGGGCGCGCGCATGTACCGCACGGGCGACCTCGCACGCCGGCGTGCCGACGGCGCGCTCGACTATCTCGGCCGCGTCGACACGCAGGTGAAGCTGCGCGGCCAGCGGATCGAGCCGGGCGAAATCGAGGCGCTGCTGCGTGCGGCGCCGGGCGTGAACGACGCGGTCGTGATCGTGCGCGACGAGCAATTGATCGGCTATGTCGCACGCGGCGACGCGGGCCCGCTCGACCGGGCGGCGCTGCTCGACGCGCTACGCGCGCAGTTGCCGGCCTACATGGTGCCGTCGCAACTGATCGAACTCGACGCGTTGCCCGTGACGCCGAACGGCAAGTGCGACCGCCATGCGCTGCCCGCGCCGGTGCGCGAAGCGGCCGCGGAAGTCGAGCTCGCGACCGACACCGAACGCGCGCTCGCCGGGATCTGGCAACGCGTGCTGCACGTGGACGCGATCGGCCGCGACGGCGACTTCTTCCTGCTCGGCGGCCATTCGCTGCTCGCGACGCAGGCTCACGCGCAGGCGAACCTGCACTGGGGGCTCGCGTTGCCGCTGCGCACGCTGTTCGACACACGCACGCTCGCGCGCTGCGCGGAGGCGATCGACGCGGCCTGCGCGGCTCGTGGCGAGACCGATGCGGCGAGCGCGATCGACGCGCTGCTCGGCGAACTGGAAACCCAATAAGGACGACGGATGACGAAGGTTCAACCCGACTGGCTCGCGCTCGCGACGCGTTTCGCGCAACTGCCCGACGCGCAGCGCGCGGTCTTCATCGACAAGCTCGGCGCGGCCGGCATCGACTTCCGCGTGCTGCCGATCCCGCCGCGCACGCCACGCAGCGACCGCGTGCCGGCGTCATTCGCGCAGACGCGGCTGTGGCTGCACGCGCGGCTGATCGACGCGCCGGACGCGTATCACATCACCGAGCGGCTGGCGCTGACGGGCCCGCTCGATGCGCATGCGTTGCGCCTTGCGTGCGATGCGCTGATCGCGCGCCACGAGGCGCTGCGCACGACCTTCGACGAAGCGCAGGACGGCGTCGCGCAAACGATCCACGCACCGGTGCGCTGCCCGTGGCGTGAGACCGATCTCGAAGCGCTGCCGGACGCGCAGCGCACGGCGCGCGCGGAAGCCGTCGCGACGGCCGACGAAGCCGAACCGTTCGACCTCGGCGCGGCGCCGCTCGTCCGCGCGCATCTGGTGCGCTTCGATGCGACGCATCACTGGCTCGCGCTGACCGTGCATCACATCGTGTCGGACGGCTGGTCGTCGAGCGTGATGCTGGAGGAACTCGCGGCGTTCTATCGCGCGTATGCGTCGGACCGGCCGGTGCCGCTCGCGCCGCTGCCGATCCAGTACGCCGATTACGCGCTGTGGCAGCGCCGCTGGCTCGACGCCGGCGAGCGCGATCGCCAGCTCGCGTTCTGGCGCGAACGGCTCGATCCGCAACGCGGCGTACTGACGCTGCCGGGCGCGACGGCACGACCCAA
>NZ_JAAGPH010000257.1:0-6328 GCF_017104705.1 Burkholderia sp. Se-20373
AACGCGCGGCTCGCCCGGCGTCGCACGCGCGGCGGGCGCCGCTTTCCCGACGTCCATCGTCGCCGACACGAACCCGGCGCCACGGTCGTCGAACAGCGGCAGCGTGCCGACCGCGATCACCTCGGCCGGCCCGTCGCCCACGTTGGCGACCCGATGCCGCTTGCGCGCGTCGAAGTGCAGCGAGTCGCCGGGCGACAGCGGGTAATCCTTCTTGCCGACCGTATAGCAGATCCGGCCGGCCAGCACGTACACGAATTCGTCGCCGCCGTGCGCGACCCATTCCGAGCGGTAGCCTTCCATCATCTGCACCTTGAGCGCATTGATCTGGCTGCCGTCGAACGTGGTGGAGAGGCGTTCGTACCACTGCGACCTGGCGTCGAGCGCGTACGGCTTGCGGCGGCCCTCGTACGAATCGGGCTGGGCCTGGCGCGGCTGGTCGATCAGCGCGCCGAGCGGCACGCCGAGTGCCTTCGCGACGTTGACGAGCGACGACAGCGAGATGCCCGTGAGGTGGCGCTCGACCTGGGACAGGAACCCGACCGACAGTTTCGCCTCGGTCGCGACTTCCAGCAGCGTCTTCTTCGCTTCCCGGCGCAGGCGGCGAATGCGCTGGCCGATACGCATGATGTCTGAATCCATGAATCTCTTTCGTGACAACGAGTCGGGAGGCGAGCGGACGGGCGGTGCAGTCGCCGGACGGTGATTTCCGCGCCTCGCACGAAGCACGGCCGTCGGGACGGCGATGCCGGCGCATTGTACCGCGCCGTGTCGCCGGGCGAATTCATGTGGCGTTGTGCCGGGATACGCAGGCGCCGCGCCGATTTTAGCCCTACGAAAATTTTAGCTTGACCTCAATTTCGGCGTGCTCTAGATTCTGTCGCGCGTATCAAAAAAAGTTAAGTGAGACGAAAATTTTTTCAAGGACTGCTGCCGGAACGGCACGGCGGTCCGGCGCCGTGCCGCGCCGGCCGGACGTCCACCTGCAGCGGCGCCGTGCCGCATCAGGCCTGCCTCGGGCCTGCACCTCGCCGCGTCACCGCCGGCCGCCGACAACAATGCATAACGGGCTTCCGATGATCGATCGACTGAAATACAACTTCTCCGGCCTTCCCCCGTACGACGCATCCGTCGTCGACACGCAGGCGGGCCTGTCGCGCCTGCTCGATGCCGCGCGGCTCGATGCGGTGCTGGTCACGTCGCAGGACGAATACGTGACCGAGTACCTGCCGCTCGCCAACAATCCGCGCTATGCGGTGTCGGGCTTCGACGGCTCGGCCGGCTGCGGGATCTTCCTGAGCGCGGCGACCGCGCAGGCGCTCGATCTGCCCCCGTTCGTGCTGTTCGTCGACGGCCGCTATCACCTGCAGGCCGAGCAGCAGTGCGATCCGGCGCGCGTGCGCATCGAGAAGCTCGGGATGAACGTGACGATCTGGCAGGCGATGGCCGACTGGCTGGTCGCGCACGGCAGCCGGCTCGCGCGGGTCGGCTACGACGCGCGGCGCATCAGCGTCGCGCAGCGCGATCGGCTGTTCGAACGGACGCAGGCCGCGTCGCTCGACTGGACGAGCCTCGTCGACCGGGAGATCGATCGCGCGATCGCGCTGCCGGGCTGGGTCGTCGAGCGGCCGATCTTCGAAGTGCCGGAATCGGCGACCGGCCTGAGCGTCGCGCGGAACCTCGACACGCTGAACCGCCAGCTCGCCGCGCATACCGGCGCGCCTGACGGCAAGACCGCGTTCTTCACCTGCGCGTCGGACGACCTCGCCTATCTGCTGAACAGCCGCGGCTATCACATCCCGAATGCGTCGTCGCACCTCGGCTTCCTGTTCGCGGTCGGCGGCGAGGTGGCGTTGTTCCTGCCGGAAGGCTGCGACCGCTGCGAGGTCACGCTCGCGTCGTATCCGGCGCTGCACGTGATCCGGCGCGATGTCGCGGCGCTCGAACGCTTTCTCGCGCAGTTCGACGTCGAGCACGTGTGCTACGGCTACGAATCGGTGAACTGCGCGCTCGTCGACGCGGTGAAGCGGGTGTGGCCCCAGGCGCAGCATGCCGACTTCAACCCGGTCGAGGCGATGCGGGCCAGCAAGACGCCGGCGGTGCTCGACCGGTTCCGCGACGCGTTCGCGCGCAGCTCCGCGGCGATCGCCGAGACGATGCGCTGGGCGAAGGCCGGCGAGCCGGGCGCGCGCCATACCGAATACGACCTGGCGCGCAAGATCAACGACGCGTACGGCGCACGCTCGGCGGTGGCGCTGACGTTTCCGTCGATCGCGGCGAACGGCGCGAACAGCGCGTTCGCGCATTACACGGCGGCGAGCGCCGACGTCGAGCTGACGGAAGGCGAACTCGTGCTGCTCGACAGCGGCGCGTACTACGAAGCCGGCTTTGCGACGGACTGCACCCGGGTGGTGCTGCGCCGGACCCGGCCGGAAACGGTCGCGCAGCCGTGGCAGCGCGAGATCTACACGGTCGCGCTGAAGGCGTGCATCAAGGGGCTCGTCACGCGCTTCCCGAGCACCGCGAAGGGCGGCGACGTCGATGCGCTCGTGCGGCAGGTGTGCCGCGACCACGGCCACGACTTCGGCCACGGCACCGGGCACGGCGTCGGGATTCACGTGCACGAGGGCGGCGTGCGGTTCGCGCCGGGCGCGCAGTACGGGCTCGTGCCGAATGCGGTGATCTCGGTCGAGCCGGGCATCTACGTGCCGGGCAAGGGCGGCGTGCGGATCGAGAACATCGTGATCATCCACCGGGACGACGCGCAGCCGGACACCGTCACGTTCGAGAACATCGTGACGGTCGGCTACGACTGGGACCTGATCGATCTCGACCTGCTGGACGACGGCGAGCGCGCGTACCTGCGCGACTACGAGCGGCTGTGCGTGGAGCGCGGCACGCAGGTCACCGCGTGTCCGCTGCTGTAGGCACGGCCGCCCGGGCCGGTCAGTTCAGCAGGCGTGCGCGCACGAACGGCGCGATCCGCTCGGCGAGCCACGCGTGCGTGCGCGTGGTCGGGTGCAGCGTGTCCCAGAACACGAAGCGCGCCGGATCGCGGCAGTCCGCACGCGGCGTCTGCGCGCTCAGGTAGGTGAGCGACGACGGTTTCGGGATGTCGAGGCATGAACGCTTCGCGTCGTTGAAGCCGTACTGGGCCGGGTGGCTCAGCAGGTCGTCGAACAGCGCGTACGCGTCGAATACCTCGAGGCGCAGCGTCGCGCCGTAGCGGGCGCGCAGCGCGGCGGCCGCGTCCGCGAGGCGCTGGTTGTAGTCCTTCACCTGCGCGGCGACGCTCGCGGTGTCGGTGCGGGTCGCGAACACCGGCGCGCGCGACACGTCCGGCAGCGTGACGAGCATGATCCGCGTCGCGCCGGCCGCGGCGAGCCGCTCGAGGCTGTCGCGCACCGCATTCGCCGCCTGCTCGGGCGAGCGCCCGTAGTTCACCAGGTCGTTGCCGCCCGCGAACACCGCGAACAGCGTGTTGGCGGGCCGGTAGTCCGGCGCGCGATCCATGTATTCGCGCCACGAGTCGATCTGCTGCACGAGGCCCGGCACGACGAGATGCTGGTCGGTCGCCGCGCCGCCGATCGCCCAGTTGTAGAACGGCAGCCGCAGCGTGTTCGCGAGATATTCGGCCCACACCGGGCCGTTGCTGAAGCGGCCCGCCTGCCAGCTCGTGCCGTTCGGCAGCTTCCACTGGCTCGCGTTGAACATGTTCTGCGTGTCGGACAGGCTGTCGCCGAACACGATGAGCTTGTTGACGCGCGCGTCCTGCTGCGCGGCATCGATGGTCCACACCGTGTAGTTGAACGACAGCGCGTTGTTCGCCGCGACCGCCTGCACGAGGTCGGTCCGGATGCCTTTCGCGGCCAGCGTCTTGCGGCACACGTCGGCGAGCGTGTCCTGCGGCGTCGTGCTGTAGAACATGTTCTTCCACTGCGTGATGCCGTCTGCCCACCAGTAGCCCGACACGCGATACCAGTCGCCGCCGGCCGGGTTGCGCGCCCATTCGTAGGTCGCGGCAGGCTTCAGCGGGTCCGGGTCGATCCGGTACCAGCAGCGCAGGTACGTGTAGGTGTCGGATCCGCGGCGGGACGCGCGCGGCGTGGCGCCTGGCGGGCTCGAGGCGGACGGCGGCACGACGTCGGGGCCGGCAGGCGACAGCGACATGTCGCCCGTCGGCGTGGGTAGCGGTGCGGGGCCGGCGGCCTGCGCGGCGGGGAGCGTCAAGGCGGCGCCCAGCGTGGCGACAGCGGACACGGCGGCGACGCGGGATGAAAACGGAATGCGGAAAGTTGGCATGCGGCCCTCTTCTGATTGTTGTGACGGGACGGCGCGCGGCTGCGCGACCGTGTATCGGAAGGGACCGTGGGTGCCGGGCTCGGGCCCGGTCTGTCGAAACGTGACGTGCCGCGAACGGCGGGGAAAGTACGGTGGTGGCGGCGCTGTCGCCGATCAGTCAGTGCTTCAGCGCGTGAGAGCCGACACGCGGCCGTCGGCGCCGTAGATGCCGGCCGGCGCGGGCGCCGAGCGCAGCACCGCGAGCGCGCGCTCGTTGTAGTCCATCCGGATCCGGATCAGCATCCCGTTGTTCGCGTTGGCCTGGCGCGCGCGTTCGGCGGACTGCTGCAGCAACTGCCAGCGGCCGGCGAGGCGGGCATCGCGCTCGGCGGCCTGGTCCATCCCCTTCTTGCCGGCCGGAAAGCCGAGTGCGGAAAGCTGGGTGTCGCGCGTGCGTTCGAGCTGCGCGAGCCGGTCGATCAGCGCGCTCTTCTTCTCGACGATCCCGGGCAGCATCTCGAGCGGCTGCGCCATCGTCAGCGCCTTTTCCTCGTACGCGAGCAGGGACGCGAACGCCTCGACCGTCGCGTGTTCGTCATTGACCGTGGCCAGCAGCTCTTCTCTCATCGCGTCATGCTCGTCGCGCCGGCGCGGGTAGCGCCGGCAAACCGGGGGGGCGGGCCTCGCGAGGCCCGCTTCAGTTGCCCGGGCGCTGCTGCTGCAGCAGCTCTCGGGCGGTATTCAATACGCCGTCGGCGATCTTGTTCGCGTCGATCGTCAGCGTGCCGTTGTTCAGCGCGTCCTTGATCGACTGGACCAGGCCCGTGTCGATATCGCCGTTGCCGGACGCGGATACCGAACGCAACTGGCCGGACAAACCCGACAGGTTCACGCTCCGGTCGCCGCCGGTCGACCCCGCATCGGCCGCCTGCGCGGACGAAGACGAGGCCGTGCCGGATTGCGCACGGGTCGCGCCGTTGCCGGTCGGCGCCAGGGGGCTCGGGTTCGGAGTGGAATCGATCTTCACGATGGGTTTCCTGTTCGGTTTGACCCAGATAACGGCCGGGTCGGCCCGAACTTTAGCATCGCGAGCCCGAAATGCCCCGAATAAACAATTCTTTACATTCTTGCCACGAGATCCGTCCCTATAGCGGAATTTCCACGGTGCCGGCGTCCTTGACGATCGCCGTGACGATCTGGCCCGCCGCCATCCGCACCCGTACCGACTGGCCGGGCGCCGCATTCGCCAGCGCGCTGCCCTCGGCCGAAATCGTGAAACCGGGCCCGGCCGCGACCACCCGCACCGTCTGGCCGGCCGACACCGACGCCGCGCTCTTCAGCAGATCCTGCCGCAGCGGCAGCCCGGCCGAGATGCGCGCGAGCGCGGTCGCGCCGATCGCCTGCGCCGGATCGGTGATCACCGCGAGCGGCAGCACCGTCAGGTCGCCGTCGCGGGCGACCAGGTCGGCCGCGGTAAGCGGCTCGCCGGGCGCGATCTGGCGCGCGGCGACGTAGTAGGTGGCCTGCACGGTGACTTTCGCCTGCAGGTAGACGGTCCACGGCCGCTCACCCGCGCAGCGCACGCCGACCGTCGTGCGGCCCCACAGGCGCGCGCCGGTCGGCATGAAAGGTTCGAGCGTCGTGCACGCGGCGAGCCCGCGCGGAAACGCGGTCGTGACCGTCGCGGTGGTCTTGCCGGGCAGGCCCGCGACCTGCTGCTGCAGGAACGCGAGGGCCGTGCGGCGGATCGACTCGGGATCCTGCTGGCCGGGCGGCGTCGCGGGCTGGGGCGCGGTGGCGGCATTGGCCGCCGGGGCCGGGTTCACGGAAACCGGGACGGCGCGCGGCGCCGGCGCGGCGGACGCGGCGCGGGCCGCCGCCAGGCGCGCGGTCATGGCCGGCTGCGGGGCCGGCCGTACGGGATTCGATGCGGGTTCGGCCGTGCCGGCGACGACCGTCGCGATCGCGTTCGGATCGGCGGCGCGCGGCGCGCCATATCCGGCTCCGGCGTTCATGCGGGCGGCTGCGTAGACAGGGCGCGGCGCCGCGG
>NZ_JAAGPH010000258.1:0-6219 GCF_017104705.1 Burkholderia sp. Se-20373
TGCCTTCGGCGTGACGACTGACGGTCAGGCACGACGAGGATGCGCACGTAGCGTCTGAGCGACGCCAGAGCTTCGAGCATCTTCGTTTCGCTGACGGCTAGAAACTGCCAGCGCAGCATGTTCGACAGCGTCGGCTGCGTGATGCCGAGCGCGCGCGCCGCGCCCGACAGCGAGCCTTCCGTCAGCACGGCGAGGAAGGTGCGGTAGCGTTCCCAGTTCAGATCGGTGGTCATACATAAATGTATAGCCGATCCATCAGGTTCGGCAATTCCTTGATAGCCGAAGCCGCGCCAGAATGCGTGTCATCACGGTTCATTCAAGGAGAGCGGCAATGACGACCCACGCAGGCGGGACGCAACGACAGGCCCTCGTGCTCGGCGCGAGCGGCGGAATTGGCGGGGAAGTCGCGCGGCAGTTGCGCGATGCGGGCTGGCGGGTGCGCGGGTTGAAGCGCGGGCTCGACGCCGAAGTCGTGGAGCGCGACGGCATCACCTGGATGCGCGGCGACGCGATGGACCGCGACGCGGTCGTCCGCGCCGCGCGCGGCTGCAGCGTGATCGTGCACGCGGTGAATCCGCCGGGCTACCGGAACTGGGCCGGGCAGGTGCTGCCGATGATCGACAACACGATCGCGGCGGCGAAGGCGGAGCGGGCGACCATCGTGCTGCCGGGCACCGTCTACAACTACGGCGCCGATGCGTTTCCGGTGCTGGTCGAAGACGCGCCGCAGCATCCGTCGACGCGCAAGGGCGCGATCCGCGTTGAGCTGGAGCGCCGGCTGCAGGACGCGGCCGGGCAGGGCGTTCGCACGATCATCGTCCGGGCCGGCGATTTCTTCGGGCCGAAGCTCACCGGCAACAGCTGGTTCGCGGCGGGGTTCGTCAAGGCCGGGCAGCCGGTTGCGTCCATCAGCGTGCCGGGGCGGGATGGCATCGGGCACCAATGGTCGTACGTGCCGGACGCCGCGCGCGCGATGGTCGAGCTGATCGAGCGGCGCGACACGCTGGAACCGTTCGCGCGCTTTCATCTCGGCGGGCATTGGGATGCGGACGGCACGCAGATGGCGGCGGCCGTGCGCCGCGTCGCGCAGCGGCACGGGCTGCGGCCGACGGTGCGCAAGTTCCCGTGGTGGTTCGTGTGGGCCGCGGCGCCGTTCGTCACGACGCTGCGCGAACTGCTCGAGATGCGCTACCTGTGGCGCGAGCCGATCCGGCTCGACAACACGCGGGTGACCGCGGTGCTCGGCCGCGAGCCGGTGACGCCGCTCGATGCGGCGGTGGAAGCGACGCTGGCGGGGCTCGGCTGTCTCAAGTGAGCAACGGCCCGTGCCGGAGCCCATGACCCGGCACGGGCAGGTCCGGTCGCGAACCGCGGAACCCGCGGCACAACAATTCTCCACATACCCGGGCCCGTCCGATGCGCATCATGTCGGCTCATGTCGAAACAGGCGGAAACGGGGGCGCAATGTTGCATTTCGGATGGAAAGTGTCGGTTGCGGGCGCAATGATGCTTGCATTGAGCGGGTGTACCAACCTGGCTGGTGTGCTGTATTGCGGCAACGCGCAGTTCAATTTTCCCGACTATCACTGCTTTTAGGCGTATTCGCGGGAGCCGGCGCGGCGACAGAACGCCGGCGCGCCCATGTGCCGCGCCTCGTTGCCCGTTATGCCACGACCGGCAACACCTCCACCGCATAGCGGTGCCGAAGGCTGCGCCCGAGCACCGGATCGTGCAGTTCCATCTCGAACGCATCGCCGTCGCCCATCGCCGCGATCGCGCCATGCACGGCAACCGTGCCGCCATACATCGCTGCGCGCGCGGGCATCGTCCCGCGGTCATCGAAGCGATGCCACAGCATCTCGGGCGCAAGCAGGCCACTCACCGCGCCGTGCTGGTACGCCGTCCGCTCGCCACCGCGCGAGATCAGCCACGCGCGCATCTCGATCGCATCCCAGTGATCCGCGACGTCCGCGTAAAGCCACGCGTCGCGGCCGAGCGGTTTCGCGCACACCTGCTTCGACACCGCGACGCCGTAGGCTTCGACCTCACGATCCGTATGATCGGAGCCGACGGTCACGAGCGTGCCGCCCGGGCTGTCGACCAGCACGCATTCGATCTCGCCGCCCGAGCGCGCGCCGAGCACGCCGATCGTGGGCGCCTGCGTGAGCAGCGCGGCCGACACGCGATAGAAGCAGGGCGTGGTCGACGGCGGCGCGACGCCGAGCGCCGCGAGTTCGTCGATATGCGCCTGGATCGCGGCCGGATCGCGGCCGGCCCAGCCGGCGATCACGACGCGCGCGATCTCGACGTCGACGGGGGCCGGCGCGCCGTGCCGGGAAATCACGTTGAATGACAGGGTTGGCATATGCGTATCAGTTTGAAATGCGAAGGAATGAAACGGCTTGCCGGCGGCGCGTTCAATCCGCGAGCGGCTTGTGCGCGGTTTCGCGTGCGACGAGGAGCGCGATCGACGTGACGACGAGCGCGGCGGCGACATACAGCGACACGGCCGTCGTCGTGCCCGTCTGCCGGAACAGCGCGGCGATCACGAGCGGCGCAAAGCCGCCGCCGACGATGCCGGCGAGCGTGTACGCGAGCGACGAACCCGCATAGCGCACGCGGGTCGGGAACTGTTCGGTCACGAACGCGCCCTGCGGGCCGTACATCACCGCGTGGATCACGAGGCCGATCGCGACGGCCGCGACGATCGCGCCGGGGCGCGCCGAATCGAGCAGCGTGAAGAACACGAACGCCCACACGATGCCGGCGAGCGCACCGGCGAGATACACGGGCCGGCGGCCGAAGCGGTCCGACAGCGCGCCGAAGAACGGCACCGCGAGCGCGTTGCAGGCCGTGCCGATCATCACGGCCGTCAAGGCGACGGGGCGCGACAGGTGCAGCACGGTCGTCACGTAGGTGAGCGTGAACACGACGATCAGCGCATACAGCACGTCCGAGCCGATCCGCGAGCCACCCGCGATCAGCAGGCGCTTCCAGTGGACCTTCAGCACGTCGGCGACGGGCACCTCGGCGGTCGCGTGCGATTCGGCGAGCTGCTCGAACTGCGGCGTTTCGTCGACGCCGCGCCGCAGCCAGAAGCCGAACACGACGAGCAGCGCGCTGGCCGCGAACGGCACGCGCCAGCCCCACGACAGGAAGTCGCCGGACGTGGTCGCAAGCGTCACGAGCGCGATGCAGCCGGTGCCGAGCAGCGTGCCGAACGACGGGCCGATCTGCGTCCACGATGCGGACAGCCCGCGCCGCTTCTGGTCGCCGTGCTCGACCGACAGCAGCACCGCGCCGGCCCATTCGCCGCCGAGCGCGACGCCCTGCACGAAGCGCAGCGCGACGAGCAGGATCGGGCTCAGGATGCCGGCTTGCGCGTAGGTCGGCAGCGCACCCATCAACGCGGTCGTCACGCCCATCAGCACGAGTGTGAGCATCAGCACCGCGCGGCGGCCGATGCGATCGCCGAGATTGCCGAACACGAAGCCGCCGAGCGGGCGCGACACGTAGCCGACCGCATAGGTCGAGAACGCGAGGATCGTGCCGGCCATCGGATCGACCGACGGGAAGAACAGGTGGTTGAAGACGAGTGCGGCGAGCGTGTTGTAGATCGTGAAGTCGTACCACTCGAGCGACGTGCCGATCATGCTCGCGGTCGCGAGTCGGCTGGTGCGGACGCGGCGGGGCGCGTGGGTGGCGGGCTGGGCGAGCGTGTTCATGGTGTCGGGCATGTCGTGACGGTGAACGGGATGAGATGCCGGGCCGATGCGTGGGTGGGCATCGCGCCAGCGGTGCGGCGGGCGTGGGCGATCAGGCCGAACATGCCGCGGCAGCGGGGTCGGTTTCGACGTCGCCGCGCGTGACATGCAGCGGCGCGGCGGCGCGCCACAGCAGCTCGAAGGTGCGCACGTCGTCGTGCCCGGCGAGCGTGGCGGCCACGCGGCGGGTCGCAGCCGCATCGCTGCCTTCGATCAGCACGAGCGCATCGGCGGCCGGGCGCGCGGCCGCAGCGGCGCCGATCGGCGCGGACAGCTCGGGCGCGGTGCAAAAGAGCCGCGCCGCGTGGATGCCCGGTTCCTGCAGCACGTCGTCGAAACGCTCGCGCAGATGCGGCACGTCGATGCGATCCGGCGGCAGCACGAACAGCGCGAGATGCGCGCCTTCGCCGTCGCCGGCCTCGATCGTCAGTTCTCCGACGCGTCGCTGCGTGCCCGTCATGCGCTCGAAGTTCGCGAGCGACCATGCGGTCTGCTGCGTGAACGCGCGCCGGTACGCATCGCCATGGAACACGTCGAGCGCGTCCGTCACGTACAGCGCGAGGTACTTGCGCGGGCCGCGGTCGGTCGCACGAAAGCGCCGCGCATGCGTGAAGCCGGGAATCGCGACACGCTCCTGCATGTGCTCGCGGTCGTACCACGCGTTGAAATCGGCTTCGTGCGCGGGGTCGATATCCGTCCAGACGCAAAGCTGGCCGTGCGGAAGGGAAAGGCGGGTCATCGCGGGGTTCCTCGTGACGGGGGGATGTCAGGAACCGCAGTTTCCCGAAGACGGGCCGCGCCCGTCCAACAAGAAAACAAATTCGCGGTGAACAGGTTTTCTTATGAGCGGCGCGGGCGGCGTTTCGCGGCGGGCGGGGCGGATGGCGTCGTGCGTTTCGCTTTTGCCGGTGCTTTTGCTTTGGTTTTTGTTGCCGGACGGGCGGGTGTTTTGCTCACGTTGTCGGGCGCGGCCGTCTTTGCGTGATGCGCGGCGGCGGCCATCGCGCGCGCGACTTCGCTGGCCAGCTCCGCGATGCGCGCGGCCACCGGCAGGCCCTGGCTGCGATACGTCGCGACCAGCGGCAGTGCGGGGAATTCGGGTTCGACGTCGAGCAGTTCGAGCGTGCCTTCGTGCAGCTCGCGCCCGATGATCGCGGGCGGCAGCGCGGCCACGCCGAAGCCGTCGGCGACGAGGCGGATCATCGCGGCGACCGACGTGATGCAGTTGATGCTGGCCGGCCGCTCGACGGCCGCGAACAGCCGCTCGATCGTCGCGTGCGGGCCCGAGTGGCGCGAGAAGCTGATGATCGGGAATGCCGCCAGGCGCGCGACGTCGAGCGATTGGCCGCCGAGCCCGAGGCGCGGGCTGGCCGCCCAGCGCACCGGGAATTCGCACAGCGGCAGGTTCGTGAAATCGGGGCCGGGCACCGGGTCGGTCTGCAGGATCAGGTCGACGCCGTCCGTGCTGAGCAGGCGGATCAGGTGCAGCGTCGTGTCGCTCGTGATCTCGACGTCGAGACGCGGATAGCGCTCGCGCAGTTGCGCCATCAGCGCGGGGAACCAGCTGTGCACGATCGATTCGATCACGCCGATCCGGATCAGGCCCGCGTCGCTCGCCGCATCGATGTCGCGGCGCATTTCGCCGTCGAGCCGCACGATCCGCTCCGCGTACGCGAGCATGCGGCGCCCGGCGGGCGTGAGCGTGGCCGAGCGCGTGTTGCGGTCGAACAGGCGGACGTCGAATGCCTCTTCGAGCGACGCGATGCGGCTCGATACGGCGGCCTGCGTGGTGTGCAGTTTTTCGGCCGTGAGCCGGAAGTTTTCCAGCTTCGCGAGCCAGACGAAGGTTTCAAGAAACCGGATGTTCATCGACGTTCGAACCGTGAGGCGGTGCCGGGCGGGGCGGCGGGATCGGTCGATGGTAGCGGATTTTCGGGGGTGGGAAACAGGCGGGGGATGCGGTATGAAGCGGGCGGCGCGGTATGCGTGCGGCGGCGGATGCGCGGACGGGCGGTGGAGCGCAGGGCGCGTGCACGAAGCGCCGCCCGCGACGCGTGCGTCACGCGGGCGGCGCACCCGCGCGGATCATAGCTTGTCGAACGCGAGCGTCGGCACGTCCACCACCATCGCGCCGCCGTCGGCAACGAGCGTCGCGCCGGTCACGAACGACGCGTCCGGCGACGCGAGGAACGCGCACACGGCCGCGATCTCGTCCGGATCGGCCGCGCGCCGCAGCGGCACGTCGGCGCTGACGCGCGCATACGCACCGTCGAGCGTGTCACCGTGCGCCGACATCAGCGGTTCCATCTCCGCGTCGGCCATCGGCGTGCGGGGGCTGGAGTTGCCGTACCCGTGGATCATGCGCAACGACATCACGCTGCGCGGCAAGTGGATGTACCCGACCGAAGCCGCGACGCTGATGGCAGGGCTCGTCCGCGGCGGGTTGCTCGACCTC
>NZ_JAAGPH010000259.1:0-6069 GCF_017104705.1 Burkholderia sp. Se-20373
TGCCAACACGCATCGCGCGCTGGTCAACCGGCTCGACTGGCACGGCTCGCTGCTCGCCGACGCCGCGCCGGTGCGCGTGCTGCAGAAGACGCCGTACTTTTTCGACGTGTCGGTCTGGGAATTCCTGTGGACGCTGCAAAGCGGGCATGCGCTGGTGATCGCGCCGCCGGAGCTGCACAAGGACCCGGCCGGGCTGGCGGCGCTGCTGCGCCACGCGCGCATCGCGGTCGCGCACTTCGTGCCGTCGATGTTGAACGCGTTCCTGGACGCGGTGGCCGGGCAGCGCTTCCCGGATCTCGCGCTGGTCGTCTGCAGCGGCGAGGCGCTGCTCGCCGAGCAGGCCGAGCGCTTCCACCGGCTGCTGCCGGGCGTGCGGCTCGCCAACCTGTACGGGCCGACCGAGGCGGCGATCGACGTGACCGTGTGGCATTGCGCGCCGGGCGAGGCCCACGCGCGCGCCGGCGTGCCGATCGGCCGGCCGATCGACAACGTGTCGCTGTACGTGCTGGACGCGGGCCTCGAGCCCTGCGCGCCCGGCCGCGCGGGCGAGCTGTACATCGGCGGCGCGGGGCTCGCGCAAGGGTATGTCGGCCGCCCGGATCTCACCGCGGCGAGCTTCGTGCCCGATCCGTACGCAGGCCGTGCGGGCGCGCGCATGTACCGCACCGGCGACATCGCGATGTTCGGCGAGCACGGTGAACTGCATTACCTCGGCCGGCGCGACGAGCAGGTCAAGCTCAACGGCAACCGGATCGAACTGCGCGAGATCGAGGCGTGCCTGCTGGCGCTGCCGGGCATCGCGCAGTGCGCGGTGGTGCCGGTGCGGGTGCACGGGCGCGTGCGGCTGCTGCATGCATTCGTCGAGCCGGCCGCGGGGTGGGACAGCTGGCCGGTGGACGCGCTGCACACGGAGCTGGCCGCGCGGCTGCCCGAATCGATGCGTCCGGCGCGCATCGACGTGGTGGAGCGCATCGCGCTGCTGCCGGCCGGCAAGATCGACCGCAAGCGCCTGGCCCAGCTCGCCGATGCGGCGCTCGAGACGCGCGCGCGCGGTGCCGAGGTGCGCGCCAGGACACCGTTCCAGGCCGAGGTCGCCGCCGAGTGGTCGGCCGTGCTCGACGTCGCCGACATCGGGCCGGACGATCACTTCTTCATGCTGGGCGGCAGCTCCGTGCAGGCGATCCAGCTGATCGCGCGTCTCAATGGGCGCTACGGGCTGCTGCTGTCGCCGCCGCTGCTGTTCGGCGCACCGCAGCTCGACCGGTTCAGCGCACAGGTGCTGGTCGCGCTCGGCCAGAAGGCCCAGCGGGAGGACCGCCTCGAAGCGCTGCTCGATCGCCTCGCGCCGGACGACATGGACGAACTACTCACACTGTTTTCATCGTCGGGAGAGCTGGTTTGATGTCGCATAACGATTCCACCGAAAACAAGCGTCGCCAATTGCTCGAAGCGTTCGGCAGGCAGCGTGGCACGGGCAGCCCCGACGCGATTACCCGCCAGGCGCGGCCGGCGGACCTGCCCGCGTCGGCGGAACAGTTGCGGATGTGGGTGCAGATGGCGATCAGCGGCGGCGTCGGCCATTTCCACGTGCCGCACGTGCTGGAGATCGCGGGCACGCTCGACGAAGCGGCGTTGCGGGCGGCGCTGTGCGACGTGGTCGCGCGGCACGAGGCGCTGCGCACGACCTTCGACGCGCGCGACGGCGGCTTGTACCAGCGTGTGCATCTCGAGCTCGATCCGGCGCTGCCCGTTCATCGTCACGCGGCGGGCGCGACCGACGCGGACATCGCCCGCGCGATCACCGCCGAAATCGCGCAGCCGTTCGACCTGGCGCACGGGCCGCTGCTGCGCGTGTCGCTGCATCGTGTCGGCGACGCCCGGCAGATTCTCGTGCTGACCGCCCATCACTTGATCGTCGACGGGTGGTCGCTGGAACTGATGCTGGCCGACTGGTGGCGGGCCTACGCGGCGCGGCTGGCGGGCCGCGAGCTCGAGCCGCCGGCCGACGACGGGCCGCATTATGCGGACTATGCGCTGTGGCAGCAGGCGCGCGGCGCCGCGGACAGCGCGCCGAGCCTCGCCTACTGGCAGGGCCGGCTGGCCGGCGCGACGACGCTCGAATTGCCGTTCGCGCTGCCGCGCCCGCCGCGGCGCGCGCACGACGGCGAACTGGTGTTCTTCACGATTCCCGCCGCCGTGCGCGCGCGGGCCGAGGCGCTGGCGCGCCGGCAGGGCGGCACGCTGTTCACCGTGATGCTGGCCGCGTGGCGGTGCCTGCTCGGCGACTACGCCGGCCAGGACGACTTCTGCATCGGCACGACCGCGTCGAACCGCGTGCATCCGGGCAGCGAGCGCATCGTCGGCTTCTTCGCGAACCTGCTCGCGTTGCGTACCGCGCGGCAAGGCTGCGCCACGTTCGCCGCGCTGGTCGAGCGCGAGCGCGACACCGTCGCCGACGCGCTGCGGCATCAGGCGGTGTCGTTCGACCAGGTGGTCGAGCAGGTCGGCGTCGCGCGCGATGCCGCGCGCAGCCCGCTGTTCCAGGTCAACTTCGTGCTGCAGGACACGAAAGGCGCGGTGCCCGGCGCCGCCGAGCCGGCGACGCCGGCCGGGATGCCGGCGATGACGGTGCGCGACGACCTGTACCGCTACGCGCAGTTCGACCTGACGCTGTTCGCCGAGCTGACGTCCGACGGCGTGCGCTGCTGCACGGTGTTCCGCACGGATCTGTTCGAGGCCGCCGATATCGAGCGGCTGTCGCGCACCTATGCGCAGTACCTCGACGCGCTGACCGCGCAGCCGGACGCGCCGTTCGGCACGCTCGCGCGCGGCGACGCGGCGACGCTCGACGCGCTGCGCGGCTGGCAGAGCCGGCCGCTCGGGCAGCCGCTGCCCGACTCGATCGGCGCGGTGATCGACGCGCTCGCGCGGCAGCATCCGGGCCGCACGGCGATCCGCCACGGCGACGCGACGCTCGACTACCCCGCGCTGAACTCGCGCACGAACCGGCTGGCGGACCACTTGCGCGATCTCGGCGTGTCGCCGGGCTCGACCGTCGGCCTGTGCCTCGAGCCGGGCGCGGAGCTGATCGTCGCGATGCTGGCGGTGCTCAACGCGGGCTGCGCGTATGTGCCGCTCGACAGCCGCTATCCGGCGGACCGGCTGCGATTCCTGATCGACGACAGCCAGGCGAGCGTGATCGTCACGCGCGAGGACGTGGTGGCGCGCACCGACGCGCTGCGCGACGGCTATCTGAACCTGATCGTCCTCGAGGACCACGACGACGAGATCGCCGCGCGCGACGGCGCGTTCGTCGCGAGCGGGCTGCCGGCGCAGATGCCGGCGTACCTGATGTACACGTCGGGCACCACCGATCGTCCGAAGGGCGTCATCGTGCCGCAACAGGCGATCCTGCGGCTCGCCTACCGGCCGGCCTATCTCGACGTGACGCCGGACGACGTGTTCCTCCAGTTTGCGCCGACGGCATTCGACGCGTCGACGTTCGAGATCTGGACCGCGCTCCTGAACGGCGCGTCGCTCGTCGTGCCGGTCGGGCGCGACGCGTCGCTCGACCAGCTCGGGCCGTTGCTGGTCGACGCGGGCGTGACGATCCTGTGGCTGACGAGCGGCCTGTTCGCGGCGATGGTCGATCACGCGCCGGACGCGCTGCGGCAGCTGCGCTACCTGGTCTGCGGCGGCGACGTGCTGTCGCTGCCGCACGTGGCACGCGCCCGCGCGCTGCTGGAACGCGGCCAGGTGGTCAACGGCTACGGGCCGACCGAGACCACGACCTTCGCCACCGCGTACCCGGTGCGCGGCGCGCTGGCGGCGGGGCGCACGGTGCCGATCGGCATGCCGATCCAGGGCACGTCGGTGTATGTGCTCGACGACGACCTGAATCCGCTGCCGGCCGGCGCGGCGGGCGACCTCTACATCGCGGGGCCCGGCGTCGCGCACGGCTATGCGAACCGGCCGGACCTGACCGCGGCCGCGTTCGTGCCCGATCCGCATGGCGGCGAACCGGGCGCCCGCATGTACCGCAGCGGCGACGTCGGCTACTGGGCGCATGACGGCGCGCTGCATTACCTCGGCCGGCGCGACCGGCAGGTGAAGCTGCGCGGCTACCGGATCGAGCCGGCGGAAATCGAGGCGGCGCTGGCCGCGTGCCGCGGCGTGCAGGCCGCCGTCGTGACGGTCGACGCGACGCCGCAGGGCGACAAGCAGCTCGTCGCGTACTGGACCGCAAGCCCGGGCACGGGCGCGGACGTGCCGGACGAAGCCGGCCTGCGCGCGCAGCTGCGGGCGTCGCTGCCGGACCATCTGGT
Organism: Burkholderia sp. Se-20373; assembly: GCF_017104705.1. Classification (NCBI taxonomy): domain Bacteria; kingdom Pseudomonadati; phylum Pseudomonadota; class Betaproteobacteria; order Burkholderiales; family Burkholderiaceae; genus Burkholderia; species Burkholderia sp. Se-20373. Next base: position 4,326 of record NZ_JAAGPH010000259.1, read on the forward strand.
GCCGGCACGCTTCCACGCGGTGCCGCACATTCCGCTGACGGCGAACGGCAAGGTGGACCGGGCCGCGCTCGCGCGGCTCACGCCGGCCGAAGCGCCCGTCGACGCGGCGCCCGAGACGCTGACGGACACGCAGCGCGTGCTGCGCACGCTGTGGGAAGACGTGCTCGGCCGCAGCGGGTTCGGCCTCGACGACGGCTTCTTCGATCTCGGCGGCGATTCGCTGCTGGCGATCCGGTTGAAGGCGCAGGCGCAGCGCCAGGGGCTCGAATTCGAGATCCAGGACCTGTTCGCCCATCAGAGCGTGCGGACGCTGGGCGAGCACATCGAGCGGCAGCGTGGCGCGGGGGCAGGCACGGTTGCGCCGGCCGAGGCCACGGTCGCCCGGGCGCCGCTGACGAGCGAAGCGGACCGCGCGCGGCTGCCGGCCGGCGTCGTCGACGCGTATCCGCTCAGCCGCCTGCAACTGGGGATGCTCTATCACGGCTTGCGCCACGAGCGCTCGAGCGTGTACCACGACGTAATCGGCTACGAGGTCGCGTATGCGTACGACGAAGCGTGCCTTACCCATGCGCTCGACCGGCTGTCGGCCCGCCATCCGGCGTTGCGCACCGCGCTGCGGATGGAGGGGTTCAGCGTGCCGCTGCAGCTCGTGTTCGACACGGCGCGCATTCCGCTGACGGTCACCGACCTGACCGCGCTCGACGCGGCGGCGCAGGCCGCCCGGATCGCCGCGTTCATGGACGGCGAGCGGTTCGCCGCGTTCGACATCGCCGCCGCGCCGCTGTTTCGCTGCTTCGTGTTCAAGCTGGCGGCGCAGCGCTTCAAGCTGGTGTGGAGCTTCCATCACGCGATGCTCGACGGCTGGAGCGAGGCCGCGCTGACCGCCGAATTCATCCGGCTCTACACGGCGGGCCTGACGGGCGCGCGGAACCCGCAGGACGACGAGCCGGTGCAGGCCGGTTACCGGGATTTCATCGAACTGGAACAGGCCGCGCTCGCCGATCCGGCCCAGCGCGATTTCTGGCGCGGCCAGCTCGACGGCGCGCAGGCGCTGTCGCTGCGCCGCGCGCCGCTGCCGGGCGAAGCGGCGGACGAACGGGTGGATTACCTGGAGGTCGAGGTCTCAGCCGAACTGGAGGCGGCGCTGCGCGCGCTCGCGCGCGACGCGAACGTGCCGCTCAAGAGCGTGCTGCTCGCTGCCCACCTGCGCGCGCTGCAGGCGCTGAGCGGGCGGCGCGACGTGCTGACGTCGATGGTGACGCACGTGCGGCCCGAGACCGAGCATGCGGCGCGTGCGGTCGGGCTGTTCCTGAATTCGGTGCCGGTGCGCGCGGCGCTCGACGGCGCGGCGTCGCCTGTCGCGCAGGTGCGGCAGGTGTTCGAGATCGAGTCGGGCATTTTCCGGCACCGCTTTTATCCGTCGCAGCAGATCCGGCAGGACAACGGCGGGATCGAGCTGGGTGAGGTGCTGTTCAATTTCACGAGCTTCCACGTGCTGCGCGAGCTGGACGACGCGGACGTGCGGATGCTCGCGGGCCGCGACGGCCATGCGGTCAACAGCTTTCCGGTGCAGGTCGATTTCTCCGTCTCTGCGAGCGACCAGCGGCTGCGCTGCATCGTCGGCTACCGGGCCGACAGCCTGCGGCGCGCCGACGCGGAAGACATCGCGCACGCGCAGCACGAAGCGCTGCGTCGGCTCGCCGGCGCACCCGCGGCGGCGTGGCTGCTGCCTACCACGCTCGCG
>NZ_JAAGPH010000260.1:0-6107 GCF_017104705.1 Burkholderia sp. Se-20373
TGATCACGATGGACCCGCGGCGGCGCGTGATCGAGCACGGCGCGGTTGCCGTGAAAGGCGATCGGATCGTCGCCGTGGGCGGCACCGACAAACTGCAGGCTCGCTACCGCGCCGCACGCACGATCGAGAAACTGGCGGCGGCGCTCGCCGCGAAGGCGCCGTCCGCGCCCGCCGGCGGACTCGTGCCGATTCGCGACGGCGGGCCCGCCGCACCGCTCTTCCTGCTGCCGGGCGCCGGCGGGAACGTGGTCTACTTCCACCCGCTCGCGCACCACCTGAGCGGCGCCCACGCGATTCACGGGCTGGAGGCGCTCGGCCTCGACGGCGCGTGCGAACCGCTCACCCGCGTGGAAGACATCGCGGCCCGTCATATCGAACGCATCTGGCCGCTGGTGGGCGCGGGTCCGTACTATCTGGCAGGCCACTCGTTCGGCGCGCACGTGGCGCTCGAGATGAGCCGGCAACTGGTCGCCAAGGGCGCCGACGTCAAACTGCTGGCGATCCTCGACGCGTCCGCGCCCATCGACAGCTCGGCCGCCACGTACTGGCAGGACTGGGACGACACCGAATGGCTGGTCGCGATCGCCCACGAAATCGGCACCTTCCTCGGCACCGACCTCCAGGTGACGCGAGCCGACCTCGTCCCGCTCGATCCCGACGGCCAGGCCGACTTGATCCTCGCGCGGATCGGCGACCGCGGCAGCTGGTTCGCGGACGCCGGGCCCGACCGCCTGCGCGCGTACCTGCGCGTCTATCAGGCCAACTTCAAGTCGCACTACGCGCCGCCGGCCACGCCGCTGCCCGTGCCGATCGCGTTGTTCCGCAGCACCGAGCACGATCCCGACGACTACGCGCCGTCGCCCGAGATCGCGCAGCTTCGCCTGGACCCGACCTGGGGATGGTCCCGCTTCTCGGCGCTCCCCGTCACGGTGACGGACGTCCCCGGCGACCACCTGACCATGCTGCTCGATCCGCATGCCGGCGTCCTCGCCGCCCATGTCAATTCGTTCCTGGAAAAACAACCCTCATGAAACTGAAATCAACGCCGACGATCGACAATACTTTCGCCCGCAAGGTCTGCATCAACCTGGACCGGCGCCCCGACCGCTGGGAAGCGATGCAACGAAAATTCGCAGAGCAGAACATCCTCACGGTGGAGCGGCTGTCCGCCGTCGATGCAAAACAGGTGAGCGTGCCGGAATCGTTGAGCCACATGCGTCCGCAGGACTACGGCTGCACGATGAGCCATCTCGCGGCCGTGAAACAGGCGAAGGCCGCCGGTGCGAGCGAAGTCCTGATCTTCGAGGACGACGCGTTCTTCGACGCCGAGTTCGCCGCGCGCTTTCCCGAGTTCATCGCGCAAGTACCGGACGACTGGCACATGCTGTTCCTGGGCGCGTATCACTTCACGCCGCCCATTCCCGTCGCGCCGAACATCGTCAAGGCCGTGGAGACGCTCACCGCGCACGCGTACGTCGTCAGGGACTCGCTCTACGACGCGTTCATCGCGATCAACGAAAACCCGCCGGCAATCAACGACCGCAACAACCTCGTCCTGCAGCAGACGTTCAATTGCTACTGCTTCGAGCCGAACCTGGTCGGACAGGAGTCCGGCTACTCCGACATCATGGACGAAGTGATGCCGGAAAAGCCGCTGACCTATTCGATGCCCATTCCGGACGGCTGGTAACGCCTGCCGCCCCGTGCTCGCCGCGAACCCTCACTCGACAGGCCATTGAACCTCATGCAAACCACCACCGTTGACCTCGAAGCGGCATTCGTACAGGCCGCGCTGGATGCGCTCCACCGGGACTGCAAGCTCGGCGACGCGATTTCACTGGCTTACGGGAAATGCGAATCGACCGCCGGCGTGATCGACCTGATTTTTCCGTTGATCACGAAGAAACTGCGGATCGACTACATCCTCATGTACAGCATCGAAAGCAATCCCCGCACGCTCCTGCAATTTCTTCGGCAGGTCGAGTCGCGGCTGGCTCGGAACGAAAACTGGACGGCCGCCTCGGTCGAGGCCGCGTTGCGGAGCGTGGCCGATTCAACCGACAGCGTCGGCTGGGCGCGTGGGCAGCGCCTGCTGAAGTGCTGCATCCTGTTTTCCGATTCGCCGCTGGGCATCGTGGAAAGCATCACGTTCCTGGGCAAGCACGAAACCTCGGCGCGGTTGAGATCAGCGGCAAGCAATGTCGAACTCAGCCACCTGATCAATTGAGACCTATTGGCCACGCATGGATTCCGCTCAAAGCAAATCGCCGCCCTGGCATTCCGCCGTCACCCTGATGTGGCGCAGTCATCCCTGGCTGACGCTGGGCACGGTCCTGACGGGCCTCGTCAGCGGCATCGCGTCGATCGTAGGCGTCGGGTTGATCAGCACCGCGCTGCACGACCCGTCCGATCGACGGACGCTGTTGCTGATATTCATTGCGGTGAACGTCATCGCGGTGGTCTGCAGGAGCGGCGCCGCCGTGATGCCGTCCTATGCGTGCATGAAAGTCATGACGAGATTGCGCGTCAACCTGTGCAAGCGGATCCTCGCGACCCCGCTCGATGAAATCGACCGACGCGGCGCCCCCCATGTGCTGACCCTGCTGACACAGGACATTCCACAGCTGAGCCAGACCCTGCTCACCATCCCGACGATCATCGTTCAATCCGTCGTGCTGATCTGCAGCATCGCCTATCTCGCCTATCTCTCGTGGATCGTCTTCGCGTCGACGATGCTCCTGACCCTCGTCGGCCTGGTGCTTTACCTGTTCTTCTATCGAAAGGCGGTCAACTTCACGGAGCGGGTTCGCGATGAATTCGTCCAGTTCAACGAATATACGCACGGCCTCGTGTTCGGCATCAAGGAGCTCAAGCTCAACCGGGCGAGACGCCGCTGGTTCACCCGGGCCGCGATCGAACTGTCCTCGAAGCGCGTGGCGGGATTCAATTACATCGAACGCTTCTGGTTCATGAGCGGCGACAGCATCGGCCAGATCACCGTCGCGGTCCTGCTCGGGTTCCTGCTGTTCGGCGTGCCTTCGCTCGGCGTCGTGGACCCGTCCGTCCTCACGGCGAGCATTCTGGCGGTGCTCTACATGATGGGGCCCTTGACCATGCTGATCAATATCCTGCCGGTGGTGGCCGAAGGCAAGACCGCGCTCGCCCGGCTGGCGGAATTCGGTTTCCTGATCGACGACACGCAGGACTCGCGCAACGAGCCGCCCGGTCCGGGCACCGTGGCATCGCCAGCGGCGAAGTCATGGAAGGTCATCGAGTTGCACGAGGTGACGATGAACTACCGTGACAATGAATCGTCGGCCGACTTCGTGCTCGGCCCCATCAACATGACGATTCATGCCGGGGAACTCGTCTATGTGATCGGCGGCAACGGTAGCGGCAAGAGTACGTTGGGCAAGGTCCTCAGCGGCCTCTATGCGCCTACCGGCGGCACCATTTCCGTCGACGGGAAAGTCATCGACGACGATGCCCGGGAACACTACCGAAACCTGTTTTCCGCCGTCTTCACCGATTTCCATTTGTTCAATCGCATCATCGGGCCGGATCGGGGCAATGACAGCATCGAGCTTGCCCGGAAATACCTCGACACCCTGAAGCTGGCGGACAAGATCGAGATTTCCGGCCGGACCTACTCGACCACCCGGGCGCTATCGACCGGGCAACGCAAGCGCCTGGCGCTGCTTTGCGCGTACATCGAGGATCGTCCGATTTACATCCTGGACGAATGGGCCGCCGATCAGGATCCGGTCTTCAAGCGATTCTTCTATGAAGTGCTGGTCCCCGACCTGAAATCCCGCGGGAAATGCGTCGTCATCATTACCCACGACGATCAGTACTTCAAGCTGGCGGATCGGGTCATTCGCCTCGATAGCGGCCGTATCTTCTCCGATACGGCCGTGTGCGCCGTCCCGGCCGAAGCCGCCGGATGAGCCGCGATCCTGATGGGGACACGATGCGCGCCGTCCGTCGCAAACGGGCGAAACGCTCGCCGTGCGCCGTACCGGATTCGACGACCGGCGATGCGCCTGTCCCGGCAAACCGTTACAGACGCATTCGCACGCGGGTGTTTAAATCACGTCGGCATCCATGCGCACACGCGCAGCTTCAACGTCTCATCAGGAATCCTTTCATGGAGTTCAGCAGATTGTTCGCACACGTCGGCGAAGCGATCTCGAGCAGCGGGAGCCGACGTTTTCCCCGAATGATGTACAACCTGATCGCCGCGGCGGTCCCCGTCGACGAGATCCGCATTGCGGAGCTGGCGGTCGACGACGCGCCTGACGGCCATCCCGAGGTGCGCAGCCTCGGCGCGGTCGGCGCGGCGCTCGCGAAGGCCGGCGTGGCCGCCGCCTGTTGCGGGCCGCAGATGCCGCCGCGCCCGGGGGCGAGCCCCCTGCACGTCGACGACACGCTCGCCGGCCACGGCCCGATCCACGCGCAGCTCGACCGCTTCATCGTCATGCAGGCGGCGATCGTGTCGCCGCGTTACGCGCAATTCCACCTCGTGACCCGCAAGCGGGGCCACTGTTACGTGATCTCGTTGTATCGCACGTGTACGTTCGACGATTTCTCGCCGCAGGAGCGGACCTTCCTCAAGGAACTCTCGCACGTGCTGTTTCCGATCGTCGAGAGCCATGTCGCGGCGCTCGATGCGACGCCGCACGCCGCCCATGTGACGCTCGCCGCGCCGCCGGCGACGCAATCGGGCCGGGAGCGCGTGGCGCGGCGGTTCGCCGAGCGTCTGCGGCAAGCGGGCGTCAAGCTGTCGACGCGCGAGATCGAGGCATGCACGGCACTGCTGGCCGGCGACACGGTGCCCGCCATCGCCATGCGTTTCGCGCTGCGCGAAAGCACCGTCGAGACCTACCTGAAGCGCGCCGCCGTCAAGCTGGGCTTCAGCGGGCGTCATGGCCTGACGCGCTGGATGCTCGACGAGACGGCCGGGGCCGCGACGGAAGCGGGCGGGGACGGCATGCGAAGCGTGCGGCGCGACTACGCGTCGCCGCGCGTCGGAACCTGAGGGCCCGCGGCCCGAACGGGCCCATCCGGCGGCGCCGCGTGCGTCAGGTGTGGCACGCCGGGCCCTTCAGCACGCGCGACGCCGACGCAGGCGACGCGCGAAACACCATGGGACGACGGCCGCCGGTTTCCATCTCGCGTCGCACGTCGGCCATCCGGCCGGCGACGCACCCCGCGCTGCCGCATCCGGTGACATCGTCGTCATCGCCCGCGACGACGCGCGTCGGCGCGTGCGCGGGCGGCAGCCATCCCGGCTAGTCGGCGGCGTGTCGGCGTCACGCCGCCGACGCGCACGGGACGGAATCGTCGATCATCCATTTCGTGAGCCCGTGCCGGCCGCTGATGCCGAGCTTCACCGCGGCGCGCTTGATGTACGTCTCGATCGTGCTCTCCTTCACGCCGAGCTCGCCGGCCATTTCGCGCAGCATCTTGCCCGCGAGCAGACCGAGGCACACTTCGTTTTCACGCGCCGACAGCACGACCCGCGCGCGCGCGAGCCGCGATTCGAACTCGTGGCGCAGCGCCTCGACGCCGGGCATGCCTGCCGTCGCACCGGGCGCGGTCGCGCATTCGAGCTTGCCGTGCCGACGCGTCGACGCATGCCACTCGACGAGCGGCAGCAGCGTATCGGCGAAATTCTTCAGGAACGACATCTCCTGCAACGAGAAGTCGCGATGCGATGCCGTGCGATGCAGCGAGATCACGTAGCGGCGATTCGCCTTGCCCGACACGAGATGGCACTGAAATCCGCCGCCCGGCCCGCGCGGCGGCGCGACGTCACCGCCACTACCACGCCGCAACAGCGGATTGATGTGAATGAGCTGCCGGTCGCAGGCCGCCAGGATCCGGTTCAACGGCGGATGCGCGGCCGGTTCCCGCTCGCCGTGCGCGGCCGGCGCGCCGCGCCCCGTGGAGTGAGACAGGACGAAGAGAGACGGGACCGGGGCAGAGGGCGCGAGCCCCGCCGAGAGGGAGGCCGATCGAGAGCGCGCCGGAAGCGCGGGGCTGGACGACGCGATGAAGCGAGGCGTCGATAGTCTGGCGGGCGACTGGGAGGGCAGGAGGAGGTA
>NZ_JAAGPH010000261.1:0-5744 GCF_017104705.1 Burkholderia sp. Se-20373
TGCTCCAGCGGCGTCATGCCGTCGTGCGCGAGCGCCTCGGGCGGCCGCGTTACCACGTGCTCACCTTGCCGATCGCGGCGGCGACGCGCTGCCAGCGCGTGGGCAGCGTCGCGTCGACCTCGCCGGTCGCGGCGTGCGCGCGGCAGCCGCCGCGCTCGATCGACGCGTCGGTGCGCACGTTCCAGCCGAGCGCATCGAGATCGTCCTGCAGATAGGCTTCGACGACGGGCAGGTCGGCCGGATTCACCGCGAGATGCGGCGCGCCGGACAGTGCGGGTTCCGCCGCGAGCACGTCGCGCACGGCGGCCACCAGCGCGGCCGGATCGTGCTTCACGTGCTGGCGCACGACCTGCTGCGCGATGTCGAGCGCGAGCTGCGCGATGTCGGCGGCCAGATCGTGCTCGACGGTCGACACGGCCTCGCGGAACGACGCGGCGAGCGCCGCGAGCTGCGCGGCCTGTTCACGCGCGTCGGCCTGGCCGGCTTCGAAACCCTGTTCGCGGCCCTGCTCGAAACCGGCCTGGTAGCCGAGCGCCTGGCCTTCGACGTGGCCGGCCGCATGGCCTTCGGCGTGCGCGGCGTCGCGCACGCGCTGCAGTTCCTCGGCGAGCGCGGCGGCGGCCGCTGCCGCGTCGTCGGGCGGCGGCGGGGGCGGCGGCGGGTCGAACGACGCCATCTCCCACCGCTGGTAGGCGGTGAGGGTGCCCGCGCGATCGCTCGCCGAATCAGACATACGCGTCTTCCGCCTTGCCGCCGATCGCGATCGCGCCGCTCTCGGCCAGGTTGCGCACGATCTGCAGGATGCGGCGCTGCTGCGTCTCGACGTCGGACACGCGCACCGGGCCGCGCGCGTCGAGATCCTCGGCGAGCAGTTCGGCCGCGCGCTGCGACATGTTCGCGAGGAACTTCTGGCGCAGTGCCGGCGGCGCGCCCTTCAGCGCGATGATCAGCGTTTCCGACTCGACTTCCTTGAGCACCATCTGGATCGCGCGATCCTCGAGGTCGAGCAGGTTCTCGAACACGAACATCTGGTCGATGATCTTCTGCGCGAGTTCGGCGTCGTACTGGCGCACGCTTTCGAGCACGCCTTCCTCATGCACGCTCGTCATGAAGTTCAGGATCTCGGCCGCGGTGCGGATGCCGCCCATCGGGCTGCGCTTCAGGTTGTCGCTGCCGGACAGCAGGCCCGTCAGCACGTCGTCGAGTTCGCGCAGCGCGGCCGGCTGGATGCCGTCGAGCGTCGCGATCCGCAGGATCACGTCGTTACGCAGCCGCTCGGTGAAGCACGACGCGATTTCCGATGCCTGGTCGCGGTCGAGGTGCACGAGGATCGTCGCGATGATCTGCGGATGCTCGTTCTTGATCAGTTCGGCCACGGCGGCCGAGTCCATCCACTTCAGGCCCTCGATGCCGCTCGTGTCGCTGCCCTGCAGGATGCGGTCGATCAGCACGCCGGCCTTGTCCTCGCCGAGCGCCTTGGTCAGCACCGAGCGGATGTAGTCGCTCGAATCGAGCGACAGCGCGGTGTGCTGCTCCGCTTCCTTCGCGAATTCGTGCAGCACGTCCTCGACCTGCTCGCGCGTGACGTTCTTCAGCGCGGCCATCGCGGCGCCGATCTTCTGGACCTCGCGCGGCGCGAGGAACTTGAATACCTGCGCGGCCTCTTCCTCGCCGATCGACATCAGCAGGAGCGCGCTCTTGGTCAAGCCTTCAGCGTTCATCGGACACCCAGTTCTTCACGACGGTGGCGACGATCTTCGGATCCTGGCGGGCGATCGTGCGCGCGTAGTCGAGGTTGCGTTCGTAACGGTTCTTCTCGCTCTCGAACCCGAGCAGCAGCGAATCGGGTTCCTCGGCCTTCTCCGGCGCCGGCAGGCCGTCGAGCGAGACCGGATCTTCCGGCGCGGCGAGCGCCGGCGCGGCCGGCTCGGGCGGCGGGAACGCACGGCGCATCGCCGGGCGCACGAACATGAAGTAGAGCGCCGCCGCGGCCGCCGCGATGCCGAGCCACTTCGCCGCTTCCTTCGCCATCTCGATCACGTCCGGCTGGCGCCACCACGGCAGGTCGGCGTACGGGTCGCTCGCGGTCGAGAACGCGCTGTTCACGACGTTCACCGAGTCGCCGCGCTTCGCGTCGTAGCCCATCGCATCCTTCACGAGCTGTTCGACCTGCGCGAGCTTCGCGGGCGGCAGCGGCTGCATGGTCACGTGGCCCTTCGCGTCGGCGACCGGCTGGTAGTTGACGACGACCGCGACCGACAGCCGCTTCACGCTGCCCATCGGTTGTTCGAGATGGCGGATCGTCTTGTCGACTTCGTAGTTGGTCGTCTGGTCCTTGCGGTCGCTCACCGGCGTCGTCTGCGGCGCGTTCGCGCCGTTGCCGGCGACGATCGGCGCGGACGCCGGCTGCGGCGGCGTGTTCGACAGCGCGCCCGGCACGCCCGATGCGCCGCCCTGCGCGAGTTCGGTCGAGCTGCTGGTCTGCTGGCTGCGGATCGCGGACTGCTGCGGATTGCCGTTCGGGCCGTAGCTTTCCGACGTCTGCTCGAGCTTCGAGAAATCGAGGTCCGCACTGACCTGCGAGCGCGCGTTGCCCGCGCCGAAGATCGGCGCGAGGATCGCGTCGATGCGCTTCTGCGTGTTGTGCTCGACCTGCTGCACGTACTTGAGCTGGCTCGCGTCGAGGCCCGACGCCGATGCGGTCTGGGTCAGCAGGTTGCCGTCCTGGTCGACGATCGTCACGTTCTTCGCGGGCATGTCGGGCACGCCGGACGACACCATCCGCGTGATGGCCTGGACCTGGCCCTCGTCGAGCACGCGGCCCGGGTAGAGGTCGATGAACACCGACGCGCTCGGCGCTTCCTTGTCACGTACGAACACCGACGGCTTCGGGATCGCGAGATGGACGCGCGCGCCGCGCACCGCGTTGATCGACTCGATGGTGCGCTGCAGCTCGCCTTCGAGCGCGCGCTGGTAGTTGATCTGCTCGGCGAACTGGCTGATGCCGAATTTCTGGTTGTCCATCAGCTCGAAGCCGACCGAGCCGCCCTTCGGCAGCCCCATCGCGGCCAGCTTCAGGCGCGTTTCATGCACCTGGTTCGACGGCACGAGGATCGCGCCGCCGGCGTCGGCGAACTTGTAGGGAACGTTTGCCTGCTGGAGCGCGGCAATGATCGCACCGCCGTCGCGATCCGACAGGTTGCTGTACAGCACGCGGTAGTCGGGCGCGCGGCTCCACAGCACGAGCGCGGTGATGACGGCGACCGCGAATGCGACGGCGATCAGGAACGGCAGCTTCGGGTTGCCCTTCATCCGCGAGATGCCGGGGATGCGTTCCGCGAAGCCGCCAAGCCCGAAGTCCGCGCCTGCGCCACCCACGCCTGGCAACGCGGCGGCCGCGGCGGCGCCGGGCGCCGGGCTGGCGAGGCCCGCGCGGGCGTCTGGGTTGATCAGCGAGTTGGCCTGCGAATCCATGCGTCGAGTTTCTCCGGAGCGGGACGACTGAGCTCGCTCGGACGAGCGGGCGGACAATGACACGATGCGATTATCGTGACCCGGGCCGCACTCCGATCGACCGAAAAGAGCGGGGTTTCCCCCGTACTTTCGCGGCTTTGACGCGCGGCGCGCTGCTATCCTTTTTCGGAATCCGGCATGGCGCGCGTGGGGCGGCGCCGGCGGATCTCCCGGTGCGTCCGGGTCTCTCTCTCAGTTTTGGGGACAGCATGACTGCGAACGTCAGCGGAATCGGTTCGGTGTTGCAACAGATGCAGTCGATGGCCGCGCAGGCGTCAGGCGGCGTCGCGAGCCCGACGGCGGCACTGGCCGGCTCGGGCGCGGCGACGGCCAGCACGTTCGCCAGCGCGATGAAGGCGTCGCTCGACAAGATCAGCGGCGACCAGCAGCACGCGCTCGGTGAGGCGCAGGCGTTCGAGGTCGGCGCGCCGAACGTGTCGCTGAACGACGTGATGGTCGACATGCAGAAAGCCAACATCGGCTTCCAGTTCGGGCTCCAGGTCCGCAACAAGCTAGTGAGCGCTTACAACGACATCATGCAGATGGCGGTTTGACACGGCGGCTATGCAGGGAAAGCGATCCGTGGACGACCATCCGGCCGGATCCGCGGGCAGCCCTTGCTGCGCCAGGCGGCACGCGCCGCTTACCTAAAGCTTTCCAAATCCCTTCCGATAACTCCGGTGAAGGCCGCGTCGTGCGATGCACGGCGGCGGTTCCCGTATAGCCAAGGCACAACAAGGAGAAGCGCATGTTTTCCCCAGGACACGCTGGAGCCAGTGCATACGCGCGTGTCGGCGTCGAGACCGGGGTGATGGGCGCTTCCCCGCACCGGTTGATCGCGATGCTGTACCAGGGTGCGCGGCAGGCGGTTGCGCTGGCGCGCATGCATTTGCAGCAAGGCAATGTGTCCGCGCGCGGCGAAGCGATCGGCAAGGCGATCCGGATCGTCGACAGCGGGCTGAAGGCATCGCTGAACCTCGATGCGGGCGGCGAGATCGCGGCGCGGCTGGACGCGCTGTATGCGTATATCACCCGGCGTCTGCTCGAAGCCAATGCGCAGGCGAGCGACACGATGCTGGTCGAAGTCGACGGGCTGCTCGCGACGCTCGAGGAAGCATGGACGGGGATCGCCCCGGAAGTCGCGCGGATGGCCGCACAACAGGCAGTGGAAGCATCACGATGAATCGCAAGGCCGAATACTTCGAACGTTACGAGGCGCTCGCCGCCGTGTCGGGCCGGATGCTGGGCGCTGCCCGCAGCGCCGACTGGAGCGCGTTGCCGGAGTTGCAGGCCGAATTCATGCAACTGGTCGACGGGTTGAAGGCGGCCGATCCGGGCGTCGTGCTCGACGAATCGGATCTCGGCCGCAAGCTTGACCTGATCCGCCGCATCCTGGCCGACGACGCCGCGATTCGCGATCTCGCGAGCCCGGACCTCGCGCGGCTGTCCGCGCTGTTCGAGGCGCGGCGCTCGACCAAGGTATTGACCGATCTCTACCGCGCGCGCGGGTAGGGCCCGTTTCCGGGGAAACGGCCGCGGGGCGCACGCGTCCGCTGGGGCAGGCGCGCAGTTCCCGCGGACGGCACCGGCGTGCCGTGCCCGGATTCGCAACGATGTGGCTGAGATGAGCAGGCTCCGATCATGACCGGTATCGACTCCGTTGCGGCCGCCCTGCTGGCGAGTCGCCTCGACAGCCTGCTGACCGGCACCGTGTCGGCGCCCGCCAGCGGCGGCGCGACCTCGCAGGTCGGCACGCCGGGCAACGGCGCGTCGTCCACGCCTTCGGCCGGCAGTCCGCCTGCCGCGCCGCCGGCTTCCACCCAGACCGCCCTGTCCGATGTCGGGCGCGTGCTCGACGCGATCTCGCGCGCGGGCGGCGACGCGACCCCGGCCATTGTCGGGCGCGCGCCGCTGCTGGCTGACCCCACCGTGCTGCTGACCGACACGGCTGCGCCGGCCCGCGCGCCGGCCGCCGCCGATCAGGCTGCGTCCTCCACGCCGGCTTCAGCCGCTGCATCGTCGGCTGCGGCGGTGCGCGACGCGGCTGCGACGTTGCCCGTCGCGGCGCTGCGCGCGGCGCTCGCGCAGGCCGTGAGCGAAAGCGGCCTTTTCTACGAATCTCACCTCGCGCAATGGCTGGCCGGCCAGCGTCCGCTGGCGGCGCTGATGCGCGAGCCGCAGGCGCGCCTCGCGGCCGCGCTCGCGCCGGCCGATCCGGATGCCGCCCAGCA
>NZ_JAAGPH010000024.1:0-70790 GCF_017104705.1 Burkholderia sp. Se-20373
GGCGGCAGCGTCCGCACCCGCCGCCGCATCGGGCGGCACGGCAGTCGCGCAGCGTGGTGCGTCCGCACCGCATCCGGGGTCGACCGTGCAATCCGCGCCGGTGGCGCCGGCCGTGCATGCGGCGCCTGTCAGCGGTGCAAGCGTCGCGACGGCCGCCGGTGCGTCGGCATCGGTCGGTGCTTCGGCTGCGCACGGCGCATCGGCTGTCGAAAGCATGCAGCCGGCGGCACCCGTGGCCGGTGCAAGCGGTCCGCATGTGTGGAGCGGCACGATCCAGTCGGTGCCATCGTCCGCGAGCGGGGCCGTGATTCCGCCTGCGTCGGGCAGCCAGGTTCCGGGCATGAACGAACCGGCTGGCGCGGCACCTGTCACGGGCGCGTCGCAGCCGCGGCCGTCGAGCCTGCAGCAACTGCTGGCGCTGAAGAACCGCGTGCTGATGGAATTGCAGAAGCACGGTATCGGCAAGCCGGCCACGACGAACGCGGTTACGCCGGCTCCGGCGCCGGCACCTGTCGCGCCGCGTCCGGCCGCGAGCGATGCGGGCGCGTCCGCGGCTGCGTCGACGACCGGCGAAGCGGCATCCGGCGTTGCTGCCAGCGCAGTGCAGCCTGCATCGGTATCGGCGTCCGCGCAGCCGGTCGCGCCGGTGGTGACACCTGCGCGCAGTCACGAGCAGATGGACTGGCGTCCGGCCGCGGTGGCCGGTGCGGCCGTGATCGTCCTTGCGGGTTTCGCGTGGCGCAAGCGCAGGAAGAGCCGCCGCACGGACGATGCGGGGACGGACACGGTGGCCGCCGCTACGGCAGCGGGCGGTGTCGCGGCTGCGGCTGCCACTGCGCAAGCCGAAGCCGTGCCATCCGTCGAACCGGAACTGCCGATCCGGCCCGAGATGCCGGTCGCGCGTGATGCCGCTTCCGACTTGAACCTTGCCGCGGCGACTGCCGCAGCGGCGGAGCCGGTCGAGACGCCGGAGACGGATCTGTTGCCGTCGTCGGATGTGGCGAAGCCGCGTGTCGAGCAGCCTGAATTGCCGACCGCACACGCGGCAGTGCCGCCCGCGAGCGAGCCGGCTCCGGTTTCGCACGATGCCGAGCCGATCGAAAAGGTCGCGGCTGAAACGCCGATCGAAAAGCCAATCGAAACGTCGTTGGCGACGCCGATCGAGACGTCGGCGGAGCCACGGGTAGCGACGCCGGTGGAGACGCCGGCCGCACCCGCGGCCACCGAAGCGCAGCATGCGGCGCTGATGCAGAACGCGATCAGCGCGCTCAGCAGCCTCGACATGCCGCTGCCGCCGCGCACGCCGGACGAGCCGTCGCTGGCGGCGGATGAGCCGGCTGCGCAAGCAGGGCAGTTCGACACCGATAAAATCGCAACTAACGGTCAAGCCGTCCAGCGTCTCCCGATTGGCTCCATCGATCCGGCCCCGGAACATCCGGCCGACCAGGACGATGCATTCGATTGGGATCCGGACGCAGCGACGCCGGCGAGCCAGGCGGGCAGCCCGTTCGCGACGTCGTCGCTGCCGCCGCTCGGCGGCGCGCAGTTCGGCGCGCTGAAGCTCGATTTCGATCTCGACCTGCCGGCCGCGCCGGGCGCTGCGTTGCCGGCGCTGACGCCGGACGAACTCGCCCGCATCGCGCGCAACAAGCTCGACCTCGCGTCCGAGTATGTCGAGCTGGGCGACCTGTCCGGCGCGCGGACGCTGCTGCAGGAAGTGGTCGACGCGAACGACACCGCGACGCGCGACGATGCGCGCGCGCTGCTCGCGAAACTGGCGGACGAGGCGTGATGCGGATCGCGCTCGGCATCCAGTACGACGGCGCGGCGTTCTGCGGCTGGCAGGCGCAGCCGCACGGCAAGACCGTGCAGGATCGGCTCGAGCACGCACTGGCCGAGTTCGCGCGCGTGCCGCTGCATACGACGGTGGCGGGGCGAACCGATACGGGCGTGCACGGGCTCGGGCAGGTCGTGCACTTCGATACCGACCTCGATCGTGAGGTTTTTTCATGGGTGCGCGGCACCAACGCGTTCCTGCCGCCGACCGTGGCGGTGCAATGGGCGAAGCCGATGCCGGACACGTTCCACGCGCGTTTCTCGGCGTTCGAGCGCACCTATTACTACACGCTGTACGTGCATCCCGTGCGCTCGCCGATGCTGGCGGGGCGCGCGGGCTGGATCCATACGCCGCTCGACGACAACGCGATGCGCGCCGCCGCCGCGCATCTGATCGGCGAGCATGACTTCTCGTCGTTCCGGTCGTCGGAATGCCAGTCGAAGACGCCGGTCAAACACCTGTATCAGATCGACGTGCGGCGCGTGGGCCATTTCATCCATTTCCGGTTCCGCGCCAACGCGTTCCTGCACCACATGGTGCGCAACCTGATGGGCTGCCTCGTCGCGGTCGGTCGCGGCCGCTATCCGGCCGACTGGCTCGCCGACGTGCTGGCCGGGCGCGATCGCAAGCTTGCGGCGCCCACGTTCATGGCCGACGGGCTGTACCTCGCCCACGTCGGCTACCCGGCGGAATTCGCCGTCCCGCCCGCGCAGCTCGGCAGTGTGCCGTGGAGCAGCGTCTGGGCCGATCTGGACCCGCAATCATGACGGATCACGCCGTGTCCCCCTCGATTCCCGCCGTGGCCGGCCTGCCGCCGCGCACGCGCATCAAGCTGTGCGGGCTGTCGAAGCCCGAGGACGTGCTGCATGCGGCCGCGCTCGGCGCCGATGCGATCGGCCTCGTGTTCTATCCGAAGAGCCCCCGCGCGGTGTCGATCGCGCAGGCGGCCGAGCTCGCGCGCCTCGCGCCGCCGTTCGTGTCGGTGGTCGGGTTGTTCGTGAACGCGACCGAGGCCGAGATCGAGGCCGTCGTGCGCGACGTGCCGCTCACGCTGCTGCAGTTCCATGGCGACGAGACGCCCGAGCAGTGCGACGCACTTGGCCGCGCGGCACGCCTGCCGTGGCTGCGCGCGGTGCGCGTGGGCCCCTCGACGCAATCGGCCGATTTGGTAGAATCGGGGCTTCATTATTCGAAAGCGCGCGGCCTCCTGTTCGACACCCTGGTGCCGGATTACGGTGGTAGCGGCAAGGTCTTCGATTGGTCTCTTATTCCCGCAGAGCTCGCGCATCGGGCCGTTTTGAGTGGTGGCTTGAGCGCGCAAAACGTCGGTGATGCGATTCGCCAGTTGCGTCCGTTTGCTGTCGATGTCTCGAGTGGCATCGAAGTGGAGGGCGCGAAGGGCGTGAAGGATCGCGCCCGGATGGCGGCGTTCGTACGCGCGGTGCGCGAAGCGGACGCCGGGTGATGCAAGCCGGTGCGGCCCGACAAGCGGGGCGCGCCGACCGATCGAGAGAGACACCATGTACAACCTTCCTGATGATCGCGGCCACTTCGGCCCGTATGGCGGCACGTTCGTCGCCGAGACGCTGATTCACGCGCTGGACGAACTGCGCGCGGCGTATGAAAAATTCCAGAACGATCCCGATTTCGTCGCCGAATTCGAGCGCGAGCTGAAGCATTTCGTTGGCCGCCCGTCGCCGATCTATCACGCGCAGCGCTGGAGCGAGACGCTCGGCGGCGCGCAGATCTACCTGAAGCGCGAAGACCTGAACCACACGGGCGCGCACAAGATCAACAACGTGATCGGCCAGGCGCTGCTCGCGAAGCGCATGGGCAAGAAGCGCGTGATCGCCGAGACCGGCGCCGGCCAGCACGGCGTCGCGACCGCGACGATCTGCGCGCGCTTCGGGATGGAGTGCGTTGTCTACATGGGTTCGGAAGACGTGCGCCGCCAGGCCGCGAACGTCTACCGGATGAAGCTGCTCGGCGCGACGGTCGTGCCGGTCGAATCGGGTTCGCGCACGCTGAAGGACGCGCTGAACGAAGCGATGCGCGACTGGGTCACGAACATCGAGAGCACGTTCTACATCATCGGCACGGTCGCGGGCCCGCACCCGTACCCGATGATGGTGCGCGACTTCCAGCGCGTGATCGGCGACGAGTGCAAGGTGCAGATGCCCGAGCTCGCCGGCCGCCAGCCTGACGCGGTGATCGCCTGCGTGGGCGGCGGTTCGAACGCAATGGGCATCTTCTATCCGTACATCGACGACACCTCGGTGCAGCTGATCGGCGTCGAAGCGGCCGGCGACGGCCTCGACACGGGCCATCACGCGGCGTCGCTGATCGCCGGCAGCCCGGGCGTGCTGCACGGCAACCGGACTTACCTGCTGCAGGACGACAACGGCCAGATCATCGAGACGCATTCGGTGTCGGCGGGCCTCGACTATCCGGGCGTCGGCCCCGAGCACGCGTGGCTGAAGGACAGCGGCCGTGCGCAGTACGTCGGCATCACCGACGAGGAAGCGCTGAAGGCGTTCCACGACTGCTGCCGGATCGAGGGGATCATTCCCGCGCTCGAGTCGAGCCACGCGATCGCGTATGGCGTGAAGCTCGCGCCGACGTTGCCGAAGGACAAGATCCTGCTCGTCAACCTGTCGGGCCGCGGCGACAAGGACATGCACACGGTCGCCGAGCGATCGGGCATCGAGCTCTGACCCCGACCGATGCGTGACCTGATCGAAGAACCGGGCGGCGGTGCCGCGAGCGAGGCGGGGGCGGTTCAGCCCGCCGCTGCCGAGCCGCGCGCGCTGCCGTCCGGGATCGAGCTGCATAACCGCGATTTCCTGACCCATGCCGCGCACCTGCCGGACGCGTCGATCGACCTGATCGTCGCCGATCCGCCGTACGGGCTCGGCAAGGACTACGGCAACGACTCGGACAAGCGTTCGGGCGACGACTTTCTCGCGTGGACGCGCGAGTGGCTCGAGCTCGCGATTCCGAAGCTGAAGCCGAGCGGGTCGATGTACATCTTCTGCACGTGGCAGTACGCGCCGGAAATCTTCAGCTTCCTGAAGACGCAGCTCACGATGGTCAACGAGATCATCTGGGACCGGCGCGTGCCGAGCATGGGCGGCACGACGCGCCGTTTCACGTCAGTGCACGACAACATCGGCTTTTTCGCGGTTTCCAAGGCGTATTACTTCGATCTCGATCCGGTCCGCATCCCGTACGACGCCGACACGAAGAAGGCCCGCTCGCGCAAGCTGTTCGAAGGCAGCAAGTGGCTGGAGATGGGCTACAACCCGAAGGACGTCTGGTCGGTCTCGCGCCTGCACCGGCAGCACGCGGAGCGCGTCGATCATCCGACCCAGAAGCCGCTGGAAATCATCGAGCGGATGGTGCTCGCAAGCTGCCCGCCGGGCGGCCGCGTGCTCGATCCGTTCATGGGCAGCGGCACGACCGCGGTGGCCTGCGCACGGCAGGGGCGCGACTTCGTCGGCTACGAGATCAACGAAAGCTATTGCGCGATCGCGCACGAGCGCGTGAACGCGCTCGCTGCGCCGGCGTGCGCGTGAATCGCGCCGCCGCATCGCCGAACGCATTTAGGAAAATTGCCATGTCCCGTATTCAGCAGACCTTCGCCGCGCTCGCCGAACAAGGCCGTAAGGGCCTGATCCCGTTCATCACGGCCGGCGACCCCGATCCCGCCAAAACCGTCGAATTCATGCACGCGCTCGCCGAAGGCGGCGCGGACGTGATCGAACTCGGCGTGCCGTTCTCGGACCCGATGGCCGACGGCCCCGTGATCCAGCGCTCGTCGGAACGCGCACTCGCGCGCGGCGTCACGCTCAAGAGCGTGCTCGCCGACGTGAAGCGCTTTCGCGAAACCGACCCCAAAACCCCCGTCGTGCTGATGGGCTATGCGAACCCGATCGAGCGGATGGGCGTCGACGCGTTCGCGGCCGAAGCACAGGCGGCCGGGGTCGACGGCGTGCTCGTCGTCGACTATCCGCCGGAAGAGGCGGGCGTGTTCGCCGAGAAAATGCGCGCCGCGCAGATCGATCCGATCTTCCTGCTCGCGCCCACGTCGACCGACGAACGCATCGCCGACGTCGGCAAGATCGCGAGCGGCTACGTGTATTACGTGTCGCTCAAGGGCGTGACCGGCGCAGGAAATCTGGATGTTTCGAGCATTGCGGGTAAAATCCCGGCCATCAAGTCGCGCGTGCCGGTTCCGGTCGGCGTCGGCTTCGGTATCCGCGACGCCGAAACGGCGCGCGCGGTGGCCGAGGTGTCGGACGCCGTCGTGATCGGCAGCCGCCTCGTGCAGCTGCTCGAAAGCGCTGCGCCGGAGGGTGCCGCCGCCGCGCTGAAGACGTTCATCGCCGAGCTGCGTGCCGCCCTGGACGGCGCGGGCAAGGCGGCGCGATAAACACAACACAGGAAGCGGGAACGGGCCGGTTGGCCCGCCCCGCCACGGAACAGGAAACCATACGATGAGCTGGCTCGACAAACTGTTGCCGCCGAAGATCAAGCAGACCGACCCGAAAAGCCGCAAGGGCATTCCGGAAGGCCTGTGGGTCAAATGCCCGTCCTGCGAGGCCGTGCTGTACCGCAACGACGTGGACGCGAACCTGCACGTATGCCCGAAGTGCGATCACCACATGCGCATCGGCGCGCGTGAGCGCCTCGACGGGCTGCTCGATCCGGAAGGCCGCTACGAGATCGGCCAGGAAATCGTGCCGGTCGACACGCTGAAGTTCAAGGACAGCCGCAAGTACCCCGATCGTCTGAAGGAAGCGATGGACGACACGGGCGAGACCGACGCGATGGTCGTGATGGGCGGTGCGATCCACACGTTGCCGGTGGTCGCGGCCTGCTTCGAGTTCTCGTTCATGGGCGGCTCGATGGGGTCGGTGGTGGGCGAGCGCTTCGTACGCGGCGCGCAGAACGCGCTGGAACAGCAAGTGCCGTTCATCTGCTTCACCGCTTCGGGCGGTGCGCGGATGCAGGAAAGCCTGCTGTCGCTGATGCAGATGGCGAAAACCACCGCGATGCTGACCAAGCTGTCGGAAGCGAAGCTGCCGTTCATTTCGGTGCTGACTGACCCGACGATGGGCGGCGTGTCGGCGAGCTTTGCGTTCCTCGGCGACGTCGTGATCGCCGAACCGAAGGCGCTGATCGGCTTCGCCGGCCCGCGCGTGATCGAGCAGACGGTCCGCGAGAAGCTGCCGGAAGGCTTCCAGCGCGCCGAATTCCTGCTGAAGACGGGCGCGATCGACATGATCGTCGACCGCCGCAAGCTGCGCGACGAGATCGCGCAGCTGCTCGCGCTGCTGCAGCGGCAACCGGCCGACGCGCTGGCCTGACCGGCGCGAGGTTGTGAACACTGCGCGTCGCCTGGCTTCAGCGTCAGGCGGCGCGCTTCGTTTTTTGGCGTAGTGGCGGCACCGATCCAGATTTGAACCGATGAGCACTTTTCCCACTCTCGACGCGTGGCTTTCGCATCTCGAACGCGCGCACCCGGTCGGCATCGACATGGGCCTGACCCGCATCGGACAGGTCAAGGCGGCGCTGCAGCTCGAATTCGCTTGCCCCGTCATCACCGTTGGCGGCACGAACGGCAAGGGCTCGACCTGCGCGTTCCTCGAGACGATCCTCGTGCGCGCCGGCTACAAGGTCGGCTGCCACACGTCGCCGCACCTGCTCGAATTCAACGAGCGCGCGCGCGTGAACGGGCAGAACGTCACGGATGACGAACTGCTGCCGCACTTCGAGGCCGTCGAAGCCGCGCGCACGTCGCTCCCCGAGCCCGTCTCGCTCACGTACTTCGAATTCACGACGCTCGCGATCCTGCATCTGTTCGCATCGCGCGGGCTCGACGCGGTGATCCTCGAAGTCGGCCTCGGCGGCCGGCTCGATGCGGTGAACATCATCGACACCGATTGCGCGATCGTCACGAGCATCGACATCGACCACACCGAATACCTCGGCGATACGCGCGAGAAGATCGCGTTCGAGAAGGCCGGGATCTTCCGCGCCGGCAAGCCGGCGATCTGCGGCGATCCGGCCGCGCCGCAAACGCTGATCGACCACGCCGAAGCGATCGGCGCCGATCTGTGGCTGGTCGGCCGCGATTTCCGCTACGAGGCGCAGGCAGGCGCGGAGCGCCAGCAGTGGAGCTACCTCGGCCGCGAGAAGCGCTATCCGGCGCTTGCGTACCCGGCGCTGCGCGGGGCGAATCAGCTGATCAATGCGTCGGCCGCGCTCGCCGCGCTCGAAGCGCTGCGTCCGGTGCTGCCGGTGTCCGCGCAGGACATCCGGCTCGGCCTCGCGAACGTCGAGCTGCCGGGGCGCTTCCAGGTGCTGCCCGGCAAGCCGGCGATCGTGCTCGACGTCGCGCACAACCCGCATGCGTCGGCCGTGCTCGAGCAGAACCTCGGCAACATGGGCTTCTTCCCGTACACGTACGCGGTGTTCGGCGCGATGCACGACAAGGACATCGACGGCGTGCTGCAGCACCTGAAGGGCGAGATCGACTACTGGTGCGTGACCGACCTGCCGCTGCCGCGCGCGGCTTCCGCGGAGCAGCTCGAAGCCGCGCTGCGCAAGGCCGGCGTGGAAGAGGGGCCCGATTCGAGCGTCACGCGTTACACGTCGCCTGCCGAAGCGTTTCGCGATGCACTAAAAAGAGCATCCGAGAATGATAGAATCGTGGTTTTCGGCAGTTTCCATACGGTTGCCGGCGTGCTGGCCTACCGTAAATCGCAGCAACACTGACTGACGGGCAGTTTCGGACTCAGCCATTCATGGGAATTTTCTCGTTCGGCAAGAAAGACGACGACGCGCCCCCGCGGCGCGGCGGTCGCACCGGGACCTCCCGGAACGTGCGCACGGAGCGCACCACTGAACGCGTCGAGCGACGCTCGCGCCGCACCGAGCGTCCGGAATCGGACGCACTGCTCCTCGATCCGACCCTTCCAGAAAAGCAACGCGCGCGCCGTCGTCTCGTCGGCGCGATCGCGCTCGTCGTCGCCGCCGTGATCGTGTTGCCGATGGTGCTCGACTCGCACCCGAAGCCGGTCACGGACGACATCGCCATCGACATTCCGAACCGGCCCGCGCACCAGGCGGTCGCACCGCGCGACGATGACGCCTCCGACGTACAGGCCGGCGTCGCGCACGACGAACCGCCGGCATCCGACGTGGCCGTTGCGGCTGCACCGGCGCCCGCGCCGAAGGATGCCGACAAGCCGGCCGCGAAACCCGATACCACGACCACGGCGAGCGTGACGCCGCCGAAGCCCGCGCCGAAACCGGCTGCCCCCGTGGCGAAGCCGGCCGCGCCGAAGCCAGCACCCGCGCCCGCGGCCGTCGCGCATACCGACGCCGCCAGCCCGGACAGCAGCGATGCTTCGTCGCCGTCGTCGCCGGCCGGCGCGCGTTTCGCGGTGCAGCTCGGTTCGTTCAAGGACGACGCGACGGCCCGTTCGTGGGCCACCAAATTGAAATCGGCGGGTGTGCCCGCATATGTCGAGCATCGCAAGCAGGCAGACGGCAGCACGGCTACACTGTTGCGTGCGGGCCCGTTCGCGGATCGTGCGGCGGCATCCGCCGCGATCGCGAAGGTGCGCGAAGCCGGTCTGACGCAGTAACGCACGATGCTGACCGCTTTCGACTACGCTGTATTGGCGGTGATCGCGTTGTCTGCGCTGCGTGGCGCGTGGCGCGGTTTCGTGTCCGAGATTTTCGGGCTGATCGGCTGGATCGCGGCGATCGTGATCGCGGGCCGCTACGTCGGACTGGTCGTGCCGTATATCCCGGCGAACTGGCCGGGCGGTGCGCTGACGCAGTGGGTGATCGCCTTCGCGTTGGTCGTGATCGGCGTGGTGCTGGTCGCCGGCGTGGCGAACGCGTTGCTGTCGCGGATCGCGCAGGCGAGCGGCCTGGGCGGCGTCGACCGCTCGCTGGGCATGATGTTCGGGCTCGTCCGCGGCTGCGTGCTGGTGGTGCTGCTGGTCGCGGCGGCCGGGCTGACCGAGCTGCCCAAACAGGAATTCTGGCGCAATGCGCTATTGCGTCCTTTCGCCGAACAGGGCGTGCACGAGCTGAAGCAGCTCCTGCCCGACGGCATGGCCCAGTACGTACGCGTGTGACGACGCGGCCGGGCAGGACGGAACCGATTTTGTCATTCTGAAGGACATGCCATGTGCGGCATCGTAGGCGTTATCTCCCAATCCCCGGTCAACCAGCTGATCTATGACAGCCTGCTGCTCCTGCAGCATCGCGGTCAGGACGCGGCGGGCATCGCGACGGCGGACGGCAGCAATTTCCACATGTACAAGGCGAACGGCATGGTGCGCGACGTGTTCCGCACGCGCAACATGCGCAGCCTGCCCGGCACCTACGGCATCGGCCAGGTGCGCTACCCGACCGCCGGCTCGGCGTCGAGCGAAGCCGAGGCGCAACCGTTCTACGTGAACGCGCCGTTCGGGATCATCCTCGCGCACAACGGCAACCTGACGAACTGGCAGCAACTGAAGGACGAGATGTTCCGGATCGACCGCCGGCACATCAACACCAATTCCGACAGCGAAGTGCTGCTCAACGTGTTCGCACACGAGCTGCAACTGTCGACCACGGGCCTCGAGCTCGATCCGGCCTCGGTGTTCAAGGCCGTCTCGGGCGTGCATCGCCGCCTGCAGGGTTCGTATGCGATCGTCTCGCTGATCGCCGGCTACGGCCTGCTCGCGTTCCGCGATCCGTTCGGCATCCGCCCGCTGTGCATCGGCAAGCTCGAGACCGAGCACGGCACCGAGTGGATGGTCGCATCGGAGTCGGTGGCCGTCGAAGGCATCGGTTTCGAATTCGTCCGCGACGTGCAGCCGGGCGAAGCGATCTTCATCGATCCGGCCGGCAACTTCCACAGCCAGCAGTGCGCGGAGCAGCCGACGCTGAATCCGTGCATGTTCGAATACGTGTACCTCGCGCGTCCGGATTCGTGCCTCGATGGCGTGCCGGTCTACAACGTGCGCCTGCGCATGGGCGACTATCTCGCCGAGAAGATCAAGCGCGAGCTGCCGAACGTGCCGATCGACGTCGTGATGCCGATTCCCGATTCGTCGCGCCCGGCTGCGATGCAGGTCGCCGCGAAGCTCGGCGTCGAGTATCGCGAAGGCTTCTTCAAGAACCGCTACGTCGGCCGTACCTTCATCATGCCGGGCCAGGCCGTGCGCAAGAAGTCGGTGCGCCAGAAGCTCAATGCGATGAGCATCGAGTTCAAGGACAAGAACGTGCTGATCGTCGACGACTCGATCGTGCGCGGCACGACCTCGCATGAAATCGTGCAGATGGCGCGCGATGCGGGCGCGAAGTCGGTGATCTTCGCGTCGGCCGCGCCGCCCGTGAAGTTCCCGAACGTGTACGGCATCGACATGCCGACGCGCGGCGAACTGGTCGCACACGGCCGCACCGACGAAGAAGTCGCGAAGATCATCGGCGCCGACCACCTGATCTATCAGGACGTCGACGATCTGCGCCGCGCGGTGCGCGACATCAACCCGAAGCTCGAGCGCTTCGAGGCGTCGTGCTTCGACGGCAACTACATCACCGGCGACGTGACGCCCGAGTATCTCGATGCGATCGAGCGCGCGCGCCTCACGCCGGCATCGCAGGCCGATCGCGACACGGCCGGCGACACCGAACGCTCGCAGATGAACCTGCAGCTGTCGGTCGAGTGACACCGGCGCACGCTTTTGACGAGGCGTGATAGGATGTGGCCTTGCGTCGATTTGATATCAGCTTGCGGACGCGGGGCGACTTCCCAAAACAGCTAAAGCGAAGGCCGGTGGCAACCGGCCCGAGTCGATCGCTGTCGTACCGCACCGAAGCCCGCTGATGCCGACGCATAGCGGGCTTTTTGTTTTGGCCTGGTTTTGACTGGGTTCGCGCCACCCGCGCGACCCTCGAATACGGAAAACGGAACATGGACGACTCCCTCAACTTCGACACGCTTGCCGTGCGCGCGGGCACGCTGCGCAGCGACTTCAACGAGCACTCGGAAGCGCTGTTCCTCACGTCGAGCTTCTGCTTCCAGAGCGCGGCCGACGCGGCCGAGCGCTTCGCGAATTCGGAAGACTACTTCACCTATTCGCGCTTCACGAACCCGACCGTCACGATGTTCCAGGAGCGTCTCGCGGCGCTCGAGGGCGGCGAGGCGTGCATCGCGACGGCGTCGGGGATGGCCGCGATCATGTCGGTCGTGATGGCCGCGCTGCAGGCCGGCGACCACCTCGTCAGCTCGCGCAGCCTGTTCGGCTCGACGCTCGGGATGTTCTCGCAGATCTTCAGCAAGTTCGGGATCACGACGACCTTCGTCGACCCGACCGACCTGAACGCATGGAAGGAAGCCGTGCGTCCGGAAACGAAGATGTTCTTCCTCGAGACGCCGTCGAACCCGCTGACCGAACTCGCGGACATCGACGCGATCGGCAAGATCGCGAAGGCATCGAA
This sequence comes from Burkholderia sp. Se-20373, assembly GCF_017104705.1. Lineage (NCBI taxonomy): Bacteria > Pseudomonadati > Pseudomonadota > Betaproteobacteria > Burkholderiales > Burkholderiaceae > Burkholderia > Burkholderia sp. Se-20373. Next base: position 12,350 of record NZ_JAAGPH010000024.1, read on the forward strand.
TGCGCTGTTCGTCGTCGACAACTGTTTCTGCAGCCCGGTGCTGCAGCAGCCGCTGAAGCTCGGCGCGGATGTCGTGATGCACTCGGCGACGAAATTCCTCGATGGCCAGGGCCGCGTGCTCGGCGGCGCGCTGGTCGGCTCGAAGGAATTCATCATGGGCAAGGTGTTCCCGTTCGTGCGCAGCGCGGGCCCGACGCTGTCGGCGTTCAACGCGTGGGTGCTGCTGAAGGGGATGGAGACGCTGTCGCTGCGCGTCGAAAAGCAGTCGGCGAACGCGCTGGAGATCGCACGCTGGCTCGATTCGCATCCGGCCGTTGCGCGCGTGTTTCACCCGGGCCTCGAATCGCACCCGCAGCACGAACTCGCGAAGCGTCAGCAGAAGGCGGGCGGGTCGATCCTGTCGTTCGAGCTGAAGGGCGATACGCCCGAGCAGCAGCGCGCGAATGCGTGGCGCGTGATCGACAACACGAAGCTGATCTCGATCACCGGCAACCTCGGCGACACGCGGTCGACCATTACGCATCCGGCGACGACCACGCACGGCCGCATCACGCCGGAAGCGCGTGCGGCGGCAGGGATCAGCGAAGGGCTGATCCGGTTGTCGGTCGGCCTAGAAGACGCGGGCGACCTGCGCAAGGATCTCGCGCGCGGCCTCGAAGGCTGAGCGAACGGGCAGGCGCCCTTATAACGATGCGACGGGGCGCGCCTGCGAGGACGCCCTGTCGCCATCGGCGACATAGCTGCGGCGCACGCCTTCGCGCGTGCGCGATCCGTTCAGCGGACGTGCCGGCACGTCGTCGCGTACCGCACTCACCATCCATCGTAGCGTTTCGTCGAGCGGCGTGACGGGCAGTTCACCCACCGCGCGCCGCAGCTTGTCCCGCGACCCGCTCAGGCTCTTCACCTCGTTTTGCCGCACGAAGCGCGGATCGATCGTCACGTCGATCACGTAGCCGGCGATGCGGGACAGTATCGCCAGCACTTCCTTCAGCGAATACGCGCGCTCCGAGCAGACGTTGAGGATCTCGCCGGCCGGCGCGGTCTGGATCAGCTTCAGATAAGCGGCCGTTACGTCGCGCACGTCAGAGAAGTCGCGGCGCACGTCGAGATTGCCCAGCGAAATCCGCGGTTCGTTGCGTGCATAGTGTGCGACGAGCTTCGGCAACAGATACGCATCGCTCTGGCCGACACCCGTGTAGTTGAATGGCCGCGCGATTACGATCGGCAGCCGGTCGGCCCACAGCTTCGCTGCATATTCCATCGCAAGCTTGCTGATCGCGTAGTCGTTCGCGGGATCGGGCGGGACGCTTTCGTCGAGCACGCCAGCCGTCGAGTTGCCGTAGATGTTCGCGCTGCTCGCGAGCAGCACCGCCGACGGGCGGCGGTCGAGACCCGCGAGCGCCGCCAGCAGGTGGCGCGTGCCGACGACGTTGACCGCGTAGGTCTGCGATGGGTCGTCTTGCGTGACATGCGCACGCGCGGCGAGATGCACGACCGCATCGGGGCGCGCGTCGGCCGCAGCGGCGCGTACCGCATCCGCGTCGAGCAGGTCGACGGGCAGCAGCGTGCAGTTCGCGAATACCGGATCGTCGGACGGCGGCGAACCGGGCGCGACCGTGCCCCAGACTTCGTAGCCGGCGGCTTCGAGATGCTGCGCCATGTAGCGGCCGGTGAAACCCGTCAAGCCCGTGACGAATGCACGGCGCGGTGCGTGTTCGATATCAGAACGTGTCATGGTGTTGGTTCCTCGTGAGGTCCGCCTCGACCATCATCTGGCAAAGCTGTTCGAGCGTTGTTTCCGGTGCCCAGCCGAGCTTGCTTTTGGCCTTGTCCGCGCAGCCGATCAGCAGATCGACTTCCGCGGGACGATAGAACTTCGGATTCACTTCGACGAGCACATTGCCCGTTGCCGCATCGAGACCGCGTTCCTGCTCACCCTTGCCGGTCCATTCGATCTGATAGCCGGCCGCCGCGAACGCCATCCGCACGAAGTCGCGCACGGTTTCGGTCCGGTTGGTGGCCAGCACATAGGTATCGGGCTCGTCGACCTGCAGCATTCGCCACATTCCTTCGACATACTCGAGTGCAAAACCCCAGTCGCGTTTCGCGTCGAGGTTGCCGAGCTCGAGGCGCGTTGCCTTGCCGAGCCTGATCTTTGCGACGGTGTCAGTAATCTTGCGCGTGACGAATTCGCGGCCGCGCAGCGGCGATTCGTGGTTGAACAGGATCCCGCTGCAACCGAACAGGCCGTACGACTCGCGGTAGTTCACGGTCATCCAGTGTGCGAACAGTTTTGCGACGCCGTATGGGCTGCGCGGATAGAACGAGGTCGCTTCCGTCTGCGGAATCGACTGCACCTTGCCGAACATCTCGGAGGTCGACGCCTGGTAGAAGCGCGTCTTCGGGCTCACGAGACGAATCGCCTCGAGCAAGTGAAGCGGACCGAGGCCGGTGACGTCGGCGGTCGTCGACGGCTGCTCGAACGACACGCCGACGAAGCTTTGGGCGGCCAGGTTGTACAGTTCATCGGCCTGTGTGCGTTCCAGCAGGCGCATGCTCGAGCCGGCGTCCGTCAGGTCGTGCTCGACGAGCGTGAGGTTCGGGTGCGTGTTGACGCCGAGCTCGGCGATGCGCCAGAGGTTGACCGAGCTGGTGCGGCGATAGGTCCCCGTGACCTCGTAGCCCTTGTCGAGCAGTAGCTTGGTCAGGTAGGCGCCGTCCTGTCCCGTGATCCCCGTGATGATGGCCTTCTTGCGCGTTTGGGTCATGGCGTTGTCCTTGTCGAAATCGATGAGTGGAGAGAGTTCAGGCGGTCGTGCCGGCGGCGGCCGGCAGCGCGCGGCGTGCGGGGCCGCGCGTCAGGCGCCGTTCGAAGCCGTACCAGCTCACGGTCGCGTACGCGAGCGTGATCGCGAGCGCCAGCGCGGCCGTGACGAAGCGGTTCAGGTGCAGCGGCCACAGCGCGTACAGCACGCTGAGGTGGATCAGGTACACGGTGTAGCTGACGGTGCCGACGTAGACGAGCATCGGGTTCGTCAGCACGCGCTGCACGAGGCCGCGGCCGCGCAGGGCGATCACGACGATCGACGTGCACAGCAGCAGCGAGATGCTGTACAGCGCCGCATTCGACAGCGGCGTGTTCGCGGCGCGGAAGCGCGGGAACGACAGGTGCAGCCAGCCGAGGATCGCGAGCGATATGAGCGCGCCGACGATCGCGAGCGGATAGAACGGCTCGAGCGCGCGCCGGTCGCGGCGCAGCACGATCGCGAGCAGCGCGCCTGCGGCGAGCAGGTCCATCCGGAACGGCGTCAGATAGTAGATCGGCCAGAACGAGTCGAACCACGGCGTCGCGATCGCGCGCAGCACGGGGGCCGCGACGATCAGCGCGGCGGCGACCCACAGCAGCGCGCGTTCCGAGCACCACAGCACCACGAACGGCCAGAAGATATAGAACTGCTCCTCGACCGCGAGCGACCACAGCACGTTCAGGCTGTCATGGCCGATGCTGCCGAGCGACAACCCGATGTTGGTCGAGAAAAACGCGAACCATGGCCAGTGCGGCAGCCAGCCCGCGCCGAACAGGATCGTCGACACCACCAGCAGCAGCACGTACGGCGGCAGGATGCGACGCACGCGGCGGGCGTAGAAGTGGCTGAAGTACGACTGCCCGCGCGCCTTGCGATCGAGCAGGATGCCGGTGATCAGCAGACCGCTCAGCACGAAGAACAGGTCGACGCCCATCCAGAGCGGCGCTTTCAGCGCGTGCTGCAGGAACACGGCGCCGACCGCGATCGCGCGCAGCCCGTCGAGCTGCACGATGCGGCCGTGTTGCGGCGGGGTGAGGTCCGCGGGTCGCGAGATGCCCGTCATCGCGCCGCTCCTTCGCGACGCGCGGCGTGAGCCGAGGCGTGTCGCACATCCGATGCGTAAACGTGAACGTAATGCATGCCATTAAATGAAATATCGAATCGAAATCGATTCTAGGGAAAAGAAATCGGCAAAAAAACGCGCGTCATTTATCTGACGGCAAATATTCAAATGTCGATCATTCCTGTCGCGGGGTGAAAGCTCGGCGCCCGGACGGCCCCGTCAGGCGGTGGAAAGCGGCATTTTCTACAGAGCGGAAAGCGAAGGGCGGTCGTTATTGCCGCTTTTGGCCGCCTTTTCGGCTCTGTTCCGGTTCGATATTTCAGGCGGAAACATCCCCAAATATTTCCAAATTTCTTGTGATTATTTTTGCTTGTAACCTGCATCGCGACGTTTGAAACCCATTTAGCGACAGGGTGCGCCGGCGGCGGTTCTCCCGGCGGCCCGGTCGCTGTTGCATCAAGTCTGGAGAAGCGCATTGCGACGTCTGATTCTGGTAGGCATGACGGTGTGCGCGACGCTGCTGACGAGCGCCGCACCGGCCGAAACGGTGTTGCCCGCGACGACGTCGTGGATCGGCAATACGTTCGGCTATGGCGATGGCAGCTGGACGCAGATCGACATCCGCGCGATCGCGGTGACGCCTGAAGGCAAGGTGTATACGAATGCGCCGTGGGACGAGAGCGGGGCCGAGGCGAGCGTCTACCAGGACGGGAAGATGCTCGGCTTCGCCGGCGGCACGCACGGCTGGGGCAACCTCGGCGGCAGCGCGATCGCGGTGAACAGCAAGTACGCGTATGTCGCGATCGGTGTCGGCAACGAGCGCGGCCACCTGCAGTCGCCCGGCATCTGGCCGGACAAGGGCAAGCAGTGGTTCGGCATCTCGCGTCGCACGATCGGCGACCTGAAGCAGCCCGCGCCGTTCCGCGCGGCGCCGCAGGTCGCGCCGGGCGGCCGCGCCGACACCGGCCGCGCGCGGATGGCCGCGAGCTTCATGATGATGAACGAGGTGGCGGCGCCCGCGCGCTCGGAAGTGGGCGAGCAGAAGGCGGAAGTCGGCGGTCTCGCGGCCGACGACAAGACGCTGTTCGCGACGAATCCGGCGCGTGACGTGGTGAACGTGTACGACGCGGAGACGATGCAGCAGAAGGGCACGTGGAGCGCGCGCGAGCCGGGCCGCCTCGCGCTCGCGGGCGACGGCACGCTGTGGCTGCTCACGGACACGCTCAACGGGCCCGCGCACCTCGTGCACGTGCGCGCGGACGGCCGCAAGCTCGACGACGCGCCCGCGCTGCCGGAAGGCACCGACGCGGTGGACGTGGCCGTCGACGCGAAAGGGCGCGTGCTCGTCGCGGACAACGGGCCGCGCCAGCAGATCCTGATCTTCTCGAAAGGCGGCAAGGGTTATGCGCCGTCGGGCACGCTCGGCGAGCGCGGCGGCATCTTCGCGGGCCCGGTGCCGGGCCGGCCGGGGCCGCAGCGGTTCAACGGGCTGACGGGTGTCGGTGTCGACCGCGCGGGCAACATCTATGTGTCGATGAACGGCATCGGGCCGCGCCACGACACGATCGGCGCAGGACTCGGCGCGGTGCTCGAAAGCTACACGCCGGACGGCAAGCAACGCTGGCAGGTGCAGGGGCTGTTGTTCGTCGACGGCGCGTGGCTCGACCCGGCGCGGCCGAACAGCGTGTACACGGGCAACAAGCGCTTCGAACTCGACCTGTCGAAACCGCCGGGCCAGGACTGGAAATACGTCGGCTTCCTGTCGAACCGCTTCAAGTATCCGGACGATCCCGTGTTCCACACGGACCAGTATCCCGGCATGCCGTTCGCACGGCGCGTCGACGGCCGCACGTTCCTGTACCTGACCGACATGTACGCCGATCACCTGAAGATCTACCGCTTCGACGCGAAGCGCGACGGCGAGGTTGCGATTCCGTCCGGCCTGATCGCGGGGCGTGCGCGACCGGTCGACAAGGTGCCGAACAAGCCGCCGGGCGGCGACTGGCTGTGGCGCGATGCGAACGGCAACGGCCGGCTGGATGCCGACGAGTTCGAGATCAACACGACCGGCAAGGCGAAGGCGGGCGGCTGGGGCTGGTGGGTCGACACGAAGGGCGACATCTGGCGCACCAGCGACGTGCGCGGCATCCACCGCTTCCAGTACGGCGGCGTCGACAAGGCCGGCAACCCGATCTACTCGTACGACAAGGTCACGACCTATCCGATGCCGCAGCCGTTCACGCAGTTGCGCCGCGCGATCTACGAGCCGCAGACCGACACGCTGTACGTGACCGGCTACACGGCCGACGCGCCGCCGCAGCCGGGCATCAACAAGGAAGTGGGCCGCGTGCTGATCCGCTTCGACAAGTGGTCGACGGGTTCGCCGGTCGTGCGTTACCAGGTCGCGCTGCCGTGGCAGCTCGACGCGAAGCCGATCTTCGACCTGATCGGGCTCACGGCCGAGGGCCGCTACCTGTTCGGGGTGGAGCCGGTCGGCAAGATCCACGTGTACGACAAGGAAACCGGCAAGGAAGTGGGCGTGATGAGCCCGGGCGCCGAGGTCGGCAAGGCCTCCGGCTGGGTCGACGTGCCGTTCGGCATCAGCGCGTTCCGGCGCGAGAACGGCGAGTACCTCGTGTTCGTCGAGGAAGACGCACGCGGCAAGGTGCTGATGTATCGCTGGAAACCGTGACGGACGACGTCACACAAGGCAGAAGCATGGACAAAGGCATACTCAAGAACGTTTCGATCAACTTCATCGGGCTGATCCTGCCGACCTTCGTGTCGTTGGTGACGGTGCCCGCCTATATCCACGCGCTCGGCGTCGAACGCTACGGCGTCGTCAGCCTCGTGTGGACGCTGATCGGCTATTTCGGGATCCTCGATCTCGGGATGAGCATGGCCGCGCAGAACCACATCTCGAAGGCGCTCGCGAGCGGCAACGCCGACGAAAGCGCGCGCGTGTTCTGGAGCGCGTTCTGGCTGAACCTCGGCACCGGCATCGTGGGCGGGCTGCTGATCTATTTCGGCGCGTTCGTCTACACCGCGTACTTCACGAAGGTGTCGGCGGCGATGCAGCACGAGGTGTATCTCGCGCTGCCGTGGCTTGCGCTCGCGATTCCGCTGGCGAACGTGTCGTGGGTGTTTGCCGGCGCGATCAACGGCGCCGAACGCTTCGGCGTGTTCAACACGAACCAGACGATCGGCACGTTCCTGTTCCAGCTGCTGCCGCTCGGCGCCGCGTGGTGGATCGCGCCGAACCTGCAGACGGTGCTCGCCGCGGCGGTCGTCGCGCGCCTGGTCGCAGCGGTGATGCTCGGCCACGCCAGCATCAAGGTACTCGGGATCCGGCGCATCGATCCGCCGCAGTGGGGCACCGCGAAAGGGCTGTTCAACTTCGGCGGCTGGATGCTGATCGCAAGCACGACGAGCATGATCGCCGACACGCTCGACCGCGTGATGCTCGGCGCCGGCATGGGCGCGAAGTTCGTCACGTACTACACGGTGCCGCAGAACCTCGTCACGCGCCTGAACATGCTGCCGAACGCGCTCGTGCGCACGCTGTTCCCGCGCCTGTCGGCGGTGGGCCGCGATCATGCGGACACGCTCGCGCGCCAGTCGCTCGAATTCCTGAACGGCGTGTTCACGCCGGTCGGCATCGTCGCGATCTTCGCGCTCGCGCCGTTCCTCACGCTGTGGGTGGGCGCGGATCTCGCCGCGCATTCGGCGCCGGTCGGCCGCGTGCTGGTGATCAGCGTGTGGCTCGTCGGCCAGGCGAGCGTCACGCGGATCCTGATCCAGTCGCAGGTCAACCCGGCCCGCGCGGCGTTCGCCGGGCTCGTCGAGATGCCGTTCTTCGTCGGCGGCCTGTGGTTCGGTATTCATCACTTCGGGCTGATCGGCGCGGCGGTGGTCGTCGCGGCGCGCGCGCTCGTCGACTACGGCGTGCTGCTGGCCCTGTCGGCGATCCGGATGCGCGCGATCGTGCTCGACATGCTCGCGCACCTGGCCTTCCTGCTCGCGAGCCTGTTTCTGGCGCAGGCGTGGCCGGGGCTCGTCGAGTCGATCGGTATCTGCGCGGTCGTTTTGCTGCTGAATGTTGCGTGGTCGCTCACGATGACACCGGGGTTGCGTGCGCTCGTGCGCGACCTGTTTGTCCGTCTCAATGCGAGGAAAATGGTATGAATCGCGATCTGGCGGAACACGCCGTATTGAATCTCGCCACCGCCGATGCGGCCGTGGCCGAAGCGGGCGACGCCGCCGCGCTGCGCCGGGCGCTGCCGGCCGAACGGGCCAGCACACGCCATCCGGCGCGCGCGCTGCGCGTGGCGATCGTCCACGACTGGCTCGTCACCTATGCGGGCGCCGAACGCGTGCTCGAGCAGATCGTTGCGTGCTTTCCCGACGCGGACCTGTTCAGCCTCGTCGACTTCCTCGACGATCGCGCGTTCGTGCGCGGCAAGCCGGTGACGACGTCGTTCATCCAGAAGCTGCCGTTCGCGCGCACGAAATACCGCAGCTATCTGCCGCTGATGCCGCTCGCGATCGAGCAGCTCGACGTGTCCGAGTACGACCTGGTGATCTCGAGCAGCCATGCAGTCGCGAAGGGCGTGCTGACGGGGCCGGACCAGGTGCACATCAGCTACGTGCATTCGCCGATCCGCTATGCGTGGGATCTGCAGCACCAGTATCTGGAACAGTCGAACCTCACGCACGGGCCGAAGTCGCTGCTCGCGCGGATGATCCTGCATTACATCCGCAACTGGGACACGCGCACCGCGAACGCGGTGGACGGTTTCGTTGCGAACTCCGCGTTCATCGCGCGGCGCATCAAGAAGGTCTACCACCGCGACGCGGCGGTGATCTTCCCGCCGGTCGACGTCGACGCGTTTTCGCTGAATGCGGAGAAGGAGGATTTCTACCTGACCGCGTCGCGGATGGTGCCGTACAAGAAGATCGACCTGATCGTCGAAGCCTTTTCGCGCACGCCGGAGCGCAAGCTCGTCGTGATCGGCGACGGCCCCGAGATGCAGAAGATCCGCGCGAAGGCCGGCCCGAACGTCGAGATCATGGGCTACCAGCCGTTCGCGGTGCTGCACGACCGGATGCGGCGCGCGAAGGCGTTCGTGTTCGCGGCTGAGGAGGATTTCGGGATCTCGGTGGTCGAGGCGCAGGCGTGCGGCACGCCGGTGATCGCGTACGGCAAGGGCGGCGCGCTCGAAACCGTGCTCGACCCGCAATCGGACCTGAACCCGACCGGGCTGTTCTTCGACGAACAGACGCCGCTCGCGATCGTCGCGGCCGTCGACGATTTCGAGCGTGCGCCGCAGCGCTTCACGCCGATCGCCTGCCGCACGAACGCGGAGCGGTTTTCCGCCGATACCTTCCGGCGGCGCTTCCTCGACTACGTGGAAGCCGCGCTGCCCGGCTCGACCGCGCAGCGCGGTACGGCCATCGCGCCGATGCCGGCCGCGCGCGGCCCGGCGACGCTCGTGCTCGACCAGAGCGGCGTGCTCGGCGGTGCCGAGCTGTCGCTGCTCGAGATCATGAAGCACATGCGCGCGAACGCCGATGTGCTGCTGTTCGACGACGGCCCGTTCCGCGCGGCGCTCGACGAGATCGGCGCGCGTGTCGACGTGGTCGACCAGGGTGCGCTCGCGGGCGTGCGCAAGCAGGGCGGCGTATCGGCCGGCGCGTTGAAGCAGCTCGTGCGGCTGGTGCGCGACGTCGCGCGCCGCGCACGCCGCGCCGAGGTGATCTACGCGAACACGCAGCGCGCGATGGTGGTCGCCGCGCTGGCCGGACGGCTCGCGCGCAAGCCGGTGGTGTGGCACCTGCGCGACATCGTCAGCACCGACCATTTCGGCAGCAAGCAGTTGCTGGCGATCAAGTATTGCTCGCGGCTCGGCGTCACGCGCGTGATCGCGAACTCCGATGCGTCCGCGCAGGCGTTCCGGACGCTGACGGGCTTCACGCCGCAGCACGTCGACGTCGTGTTCAACGGCATTTCGGCCGAGCCGTTCGACGCGCTGGAAGGCGTCAGCCAGGCCGCGCTGCGCACGCGCCTCGGGTTGCCCGAAAACGCGTGGCTCGTCGGTTCGTTCAGCCGGCTCGCGCGCTGGAAGGGGCAGCACGTGCTGCTGGAAGCCGCTGCGCGGCATCCCGACATGCACGTGGTGCTGGTCGGCGCGCCGCTGTTCGGCGAGGACGAATACGCGGCGCAGCTGCACGAATACGTCGCGCGCCACGGGATGGACGAACGCGTGCATTTCCTCGGGTTCCAGCGCGACGTGGCCGCCTGCATGACGGCGGTCGACGTCGTCGCGCACACGTCGATCACGCCCGAGCCGTTCGGGCGCGTGATCGTCGAGGGGATGCTCGCGCGCCGGCCGGTCGTCGCGGCCCGCGCGGGCGGCGTCGTCGAGATCATCGAGGACGGCGACAACGGGCTGCTCTGCGCGCCGGGCGATGCGGCCGCGCTGGCCGATGCGCTGGCTACGCTGAAGCGCGACGGCGCGCTGCGCGAGCGGCTCGTCGCGAGCGGGCGGGCGACGGCGGTGCGCCGGTTCGGCACCGAAACCTACGTGGAGCGGGTCGAGAAGATCCTCGCGGATACGGCGAAGGCCGCGAAGGCGAAGAAGCGGTAAGCGGCGCGAGCCGGCGGGAAACGGGCCCTCATGCGGCGGTGTGCTGCGTGGGGGCTTCGTTTTTCAGCGCCGGAGGCCTTTGTCGGGCGGGTGGTGGGCAGGTTGTTGTGCGCTGCTTGGGGAGCGTGCTTGGCCGGTCGTTGATTGGGACGGCGTGGTTGGCGACGCGAGAAGGCGGCGCCAGAAGGTGACGCCAGAAGGCCGCGCCCAGGCAGTCCCGATGAAGAAGGGCGATCGAGGGCGGCTCATGCGGGCCGTAGCGCGGCCCGACGCTCGAAGGCTACCCACCCCCCGCCAACCCGGCATGCCGGCGCGCTCATGCCGTGAAAAAGCCCCCGCGCAGCGCATCGCCGCGCGAGGGCTCGGGAAAGCGTTCCTGCCGGGTCAAACGGCCCGTTCAGGCGCCGGCGTCACGACCCGCGCGGGGCGAGCCGGCTTGAAGCTGGCCGACCACGTCATCGCGGGCCGTTCGAACATCCGGTAGAACACATACGCGACCGGGATCGCGGCGGCCATGAACGCGAACGACGGCCAGATCGACAGCTGCAGCTCGGAATGGAACAGCACCGAGCCGAGACAGACGAACAGCGGCAGGTGGATCAGGTACAGCGAGTAGCTGAAGTCGCCGAACCAGCTCAGCACGCGCAGCGGCGGCGTCGGGCGCGGCGGACGGGCGAGCGCGCGGTACAGGAAGCATGCGAAGCCGGCCGACCACAGCTGGAACGCGCCGTACTGGCCGAAATGGAACGCGCCGCAGCCGGCGGCCAGCAGCACGGCGGCCGCGCCGTACCACGCGCGCGACGGCACGGCGGCCGCGCCGCGGGCCGGCTGCGCGCGCACGTCGGCGATCCACGCGCCGATCGTCCAGGACAGCCAGTACGACGTGAAGAACTGCAGGTCGTGCCGTTCGAGCAGCCACGCCGACGCGACGTTGACGAGCGCGACCGCGGCCACGACCGCCGGCATGCCGATGCGCCGGCGGACCGCGAACAGCAGCGGGTAGATCGCATAGAACTGCACTTCGAGCGACAGCGTCCACAGCGCGCCGTTCGACCCGTACGTGTAGCCCGCGACACCCTGCAGCGAGAACAGGTTCACGAGGAACGCGACGAGGCCGACGTCGCGGATCTTGTGGCTGACGGGCTCGATCTGCAGGCTGACCGAGTCGAGTGCGAGCGTAAACAGCAGCGCGGCGAGCAGTACCGGGTAGATGCGCGCGAACCGGCGCACCCAGAAGTTCGGCGCGTCGAGCCGGTAGGCGGGATCGGCCGCGAGCTTGAGCGCCGCGTTGCGGTGGATGCAGTAGCCGCTGATCACGAAGAAGATCGGCACGCCGGCGGAGCCCCACGCGAACGGGAAGGTCAGGTAGCCGGCGATCGCGCCCGGGGTGAGCGCATGGCCGTAAGCGTGATGGAAGCTTTGCATGCCGACCCAGACGACCTGGCGGCAGTGGAAATAGGCGACGAGCAGCGCCGCGAAGCCGCGCATCGCGTCGATCACGTGTTCCTTGTGATCGGCGACGGGCGGCGCGGCCAGAGACGATCCGCTGAAAGCTTGCATGCGATTCGATTCCTTGCGACGGATGGACGGGAAGTTTCATCCAATCGTAATGCGCAAGAATTCGATCAATGAATAAAAAAATCTCGCCGGGAAATATCGGAATTCCACATCATGGGTTTATCGCGTTCGGAAAGCGGTTCCGCGAGGCGGGTCAATTATTTGCCGATTTTTTTCTGATAGTTTGAAGCTCCAGTTGATTGATGCAAGGAGCGGCAAGATGGACATGCATTGGATCGCGAGCGCTGCAGTACTGCTGGTCATGGCCGTGCTGTCGGCGTACCGCGAGGCGCTGAAGAACGAACCGATTCGCCCGGGTCTCGAACGGGGCGGCGTGCCCTATATCGAGGAATTCGAATCGTAAGAATTTGTATCTGGAAAATCGGTAATTTGTTTCTGCCTCGGCACTCGGTCCGGCAATATCGACCGGGTTGAAAGGATTATATTTTTTCCGGAATCATTGGGCAATCAGTCCATATCGATAATGAGCGGAGTCGAATTGGCCGTACCGTCGATTCTCGATATGCCGTTCGGAACACAATCGCGCCGGGTCGCGGGTCGACGCGGCGCAGTCAACGCAATCAGGATGCGAACATGTTGAAAGTCACCAAGGCCGTGTTCCCCGTCGCCGGTCTCGGCACGCGGTTCCTCCCGGCAACGAAGGCGAGCCCGAAGGAAATGTTGCCCGTCGTCGACAAGCCGCTGATCCAGTACGCGGTCGAGGAAGCGATCAACGCAGGTATCACCGAGATGATCTTCGTTACCGGGCGCAGCAAGCGCGCGATCGAGGATCACTTCGACAAGTCCTACGAGATCGAGGCCGAACTCGAGGCGCGCGGCAAGGAAAAGCTGCTCGAACTGGTGCGCGGCATCAAGCCGAGCCACGTGAACTGCTTCTACGTGCGCCAGCCGGAGGCGCTCGGCCTCGGCCACGCGGTGCTGTGCGCGGAGAAGCTGGTGCACGGCGAGCCGTTCGCGGTGATCCTCGCCGACGACCTGCTGCATGGCGAACAGCCGGTGCTGAAGCAGCTCGTCGACGTGTTCGACCACTATCACAGCTCGGTGATCGGGGTCGAGACGATCCCGCGCGAGGACAGCCGTTCGTACGGCGTCGTCGAAGGCCGCGAATGGGAAGAGGACATCATCAAGCTGTCGGGCATCATCGAGAAGCCGGCGCCGGAAGATGCGCCGTCGAATCTCGGCGTGGTCGGACGCTACGTGTTCATGCCGACGATCTTCGATCATCTGCGCAAGCTCAAGCCGGGCGCCGGCGGCGAACTGCAGCTGACCGACGCGGTCCAGTCGCTGCTCGCGAACGAGCAGGTACTCGCGTATCGCTACTTCGGCACGCGCTTCGACTGCGGCAGCAAGATCGGCTATCTCAAGGCCACCGTCGAGCTCGCGCTCCAGCATCCGGAAGTGAGCCGCGAATTCGAGGCCTACCTGCGTACCTGTTTGCCCGCGCTGGCTGCTGTCGCCTAAGCAGTCGCGCGCTCCGTTGTTTCAGGTGGTGGTTGTTCCGTTGGCCCCGGCCGCTCGCGCGCCGGGGCTTTTTTGCGTGCGCGAGTGCGCCAGTGCGCGATCGCCATGCGGGCCGTCGGGGTGCGTGTCGTGGCGGCTCGGCGTCAGGATCGGGGCTGCGTGCGGAGCGGGGCGCGCCGACGAGAACCGACGTCATGGCTGAAACCGGTGCCGCGACGGGCGCCCGGATCACAGGATCGGCGGCTCGATGGCGCGACACGTATCGACGTTCGTGACCGCATCGGTTTTGCCGGCGCCGGTCGACGACGCGACGGCTCGAGCGCTGCGCGTCAGCGCCGGGGTGTGGCGTGAAGCACCGCTGTCCCGCTCAACCGTTGCCGCGTTCGTGCCGTGTTCAACGCGCCGACGTACTCGGCCGTGCGACGAAGTACCGGGCCAGCATCGCGGCGACCGGCTTCTTGAAATCGAGCAGCCGCTTTTCCAGATAGCGCCACGACAGGTGCGCGAGCAGCACGGCGAGTGCGAACTGCAGCAGTTCGGGTAGCGTGTCGCGGACGATTTCAGGGATGGCCACGTGCCCGACGTGCGCCGGCAGCACGCCGAAGCGCGCCGGAATCAGGTTGTGGAACAGGTAGAAGCCGTAGCTGATCGTGCCGAGATAGGCGAGCGGCGCCCAGTCCAGCAATGCGACGACCGGATGCTCGGGTTCGCTGACGATCCACAGCAGCAGCGCGCCGAGCGACGCGGACAGGCCGAGATCCGTGAGCCCCGCGATCGCATCGGGCAGGGGCGTGCAGGCAGGCAGCACGAGGAAGAACACGACGCCGGCCGCGCCGAGCCAGCCGGGCGGAACGCGGCGCACGGCGGCCGTGCCGCGATCGGCGAGCGCCATCGCGCCGACGCCGCCGAGCGCGATCAGCGCGAAATTCCACGGGGAAAACGCATAGATCAGCACCGGCGACGCGTCGCACAGGTAGAGCGCGAGATGCGCGAGCGCGCCCAGTACGATGGCCCCGATGCCGAGCGCGACGTGTCGCGCGGCGGGCACCGCGAGCAGCGCGAGCGGCGCGATCAGATAGAACTGCTGTTCAACCGCGAGGCTCCAGAAGTGCGACGTGGAGCCCGGCCAGCCGTCCTTGACGGCGCCGATCCAGTAATTCGAGAGGAACACCGCGTGCCACGCGAGCCCGAGATTGACGCCGCGCTGGTAGAACAGCGCGTGCGCGATCGCGAGCGCGGCGAGCAGCAGGTAATAGACGGGAAAGATCCGCAGCGCGCGTTTCGCGAGGAACAGCGCGAACGCGTGGCGGCGTGTCATGGTGCCGCGCTCGACCGCCTGGCGGTTGCGATGCAGCTCGCCGACGATCAGGAATCCGCTGATGAGGAAAAACGTCCACACGCCAAGCTTGCCGACGTCGACGGCAAGGACGTGGCCCTTGTGGGACAGGAAAACGAGGATGACGGCGAGGGCTCGCAGGCCGTCGAGTCCTTTGACGTATCTGGCTTCGCGCATGGAGGCATCCGGGCATTGAGCGAGCCCAGTATAGGTGCGCAAATATCGAACGTAATTCGCATTCGGGTGCCTACGTGAAGGCGTTTTTTGATGCTGGAGCGTCGATGAAATCGGTCGCATGCAAAAAAACCTGCGGGAAACCCCGTGAAAACGCATAAAAGTACTGCACGAAGCGTCAAGGCGCTTGTAGAATCCGGCGTTGAAGCGCGCGCGTTGCACGCTTCGTGTATCCAACGACCACACCTGGTAGGAGAAACATGGCGACTTCCGCAAAAAAGGTGGCCAAGAAGGCTGCCGCACCGGCCACCAAGAAAGTGGCTGCCAAAAAGGCTGCGCCCGCGAAGAAAGTAGTGGCCAAGAAGGTTGTCGCGAAGGCGGCACCGGCTGCTCCGACGCCGCTGAAGGACAAGTTCACGAAGGCATCGCTCGCAACGCACATCGCTGAGCGCGCAGCTGTCGAAGTGAAGGCTGTCAAGGCAGTGCTCGTCGCACTCGAGAACGTCGTGCTGGGCTCGGTCCACAAGAAGGGCGCGGGCGAGTTCACGCTGCCGGGTCTGCTGAAGATCACGGCGCAAGTCGTGCCGGCGAAGAAGAAGCGCTTCGGCAAGGATCCGTTCACGGGCGAAGAGCGTTGGTTCCCGGCGAAGCCGGCCAGCGTGCGCGTGAAGGCACGTGCGCTGAAGAAGCTGAAGGACGCGGCAGCGTAATGCTGCGCAGTGGCTGCCGAATGCATGTCGGCGGCCGCTGCGATGTCCGACGATCCCCGCACGCGAAAGCGTGCGGGGATTTTTATTGCGCTGCGCAAATCGCGCGGCAGCGAAATGGCGAAATAGCGGAAGATCCGGTTCGACGCGCGATGCGCGACGGAAGACGCGCCGCGCACGCGCGATGACGAACGGCACTCCTCCGCGCGCTTGCAGCAGATCCGTCGCTGCCTGTCGCGCGCGCGGTGCCGGTTGCGTGCGCATCGCGAGGCACGTGCATCGTGACTGAATGCATTCCCGACGAAATCGCAGCCCAGGTCACCGCCGCGTGCGACACGATCGAGCGGCATCTCGGCGCGACGCTCACGGCACTCCACCTGTTCGGATCGGCGCTCGACGGCGGACTGAAGCCGCGCAGTGACATCGACCTGCTGGTGACGGTGTCGGCCCGGCCGGACGAATCGACGCGGCACGCGCTGATGCTCGACCTGCTGGCCGTGTCGGCGCCGCCCGGTCGCGCCGGCGGCATGCGCGCGCTGGAAGCGACCGTCGTCGCGCACGATGCGGTCGTGCCGTGGCGTCATCCGGCGCGTCGCGAACTGCAGTTCGGCGAGTGGCTGCGCCACGACCTCGCGGCCGGCATCGTCGAACCGGCGCGCGTCGATCACGATCTGGCGATCTTGTTGACGAAGGTGCGGCAGCATAGTGTCGTGCTGGTTGGCGCGCCGGCGGCGGCGCTTTTCGAGCCAGTGCCCGCACGGGATTTTGTCGCCGCGCTGCGGGCGACGGTTGCGCAGTGGAATGCCGAACCGGACTGGCGCGGCGACGAGTGCAATGTGGTGCTCGCGCTCGCGCGCATCTGATACAGCGCCGCGACCGGCAGGATCGCGCCGAAGGACGTCGCGGCGACATGGGTACTGGAACGCTTGCCGCAAGCCTGGCGGCCGGTTGTCGCGGCGGCGCGTGCCGCCTATCTCGGCGGCGAGGAGGGCGCGGCGATCCTGTCGGGCGAACCCCTTGCCGCATTCATCGGCTACGCGCGGCGAACGGTCGAATCGATGCTGTCGACGTAGCGGCGGATGCCGCGCGCGTGACCGGCTTGGGGGGCGACGCCGAGGAAGATCATCGGTACTGGCGCGGCAGTCGCACGCGCATGCGAGCGAGCCGGACACCTGTCGGCGACCCGGCGCGTCATCGCGCACGCGCTGTGCGACGTGCTGCGTCGTCAGCCCGCCGTGCCGGCGAAGGCAGCTTTCAGCGCGGCGTCGTCGAGCTTGACCATCTGCATCATCGCGGCGGCCACGCGCGTGGCCTTGACCGTGTCCCGGTCGGACACCATCGGGATCAGCGTTTCCGGTACGATCTGCCACGACACGCCGTAGCGGTCTCTCAGCCAGCCGCAGGCGTCGGCCGTGCCGCCGTTGTCGAGCAGGGCATGCCAGTAGCGGTCGAGTTCCGCCTGGTCGGCGCAGCTGACCAGCAGCGAAATTGAATGGTTGAACGTATCGGTGCGCGGGTGGCTCATCGCGAAGAACGGTTGCCCGAACAGTTCGAACTCGACCATCCGCGTGCCGTCGGTGCCGGGCACCGTCGTGACGCGCACGACGCGCGAATCCGGAAAGATGCCTGCATAGAAGGCGGCGGCTTCTTCCGCTTCCGCCGCGTACCAGAGGAAAGGCGTGATCTTCTGAATCGTCATGGCGTATCTCCTGTGTGAATGGGGCGATGCGCGAACCGCGTGCCGCCATCGAGACGACGGATGACGATTGCCGAAATCGACACGCGTCGGCACATTGCGATCGCACCGGACGAGCGGCGCCGGCAGTGGGGATGGTAGTCGCTCGGCGGACGGATGACGACCGGCGCGGCGCTTCGCAAACGGTGTTCCCGGCGCTTGGCAGCCGCCAGGCGCCGCTGCTGGCCGGCGGGCGTGGGTCGAGGCCCGGGTTCTGGTCGCCGGCCCGTGCGGGCGCCGCGGGCACGCGGGAGGCGGACGAAAAAAAGCCAGCCGCGGCCGAAACCGGGGCTGGCTTTCCAGGTCGGCGGCAAGGCGTCGGAGACGCCATGCACGCCGGAAACGTACTTCTTAGAACTTGTGACGCAGGCCGAGCGCGACGATTTCCTGCGAGCTCTTGCCGGCGATGCCGTACGAGCCGACCGACGCTTGCGCATCGCTGCCGTCGGCGTTCTTGCCGCTTGCGTGCTGATATGCGCCAACCAGGTAGACGTCGGTACGCTTCGACAGCGAGTAGTCGGCGCCGAGCGAAACCTGATGGTACTTGGCGTCGGTCTGGCCGCTGCCCTTCGTGTAGATGTAGCCGAGGCCGAGCAGCAGCGGAGCCGATGCCTGGTACGTGACGAATGCGCGACCCGTGTTGTACTTCTGGTTCGTGCCGAACGCCGAATTCGCATCCGCCTTGTACTGCGCGTTGCTGTAGCCGAGGCCGAACGTCACCGGGCCGAATGCGTACTGGCCGGCCACTTGTGCGATACCGATCGACGACGACGACGTGTATGCGTTGTTGATGAACGCGCCCGAACCGTCGAAGATCGCGTCCGACGTGCCGGCCCAGCCGGTGCGCACGCCTGCAGCGCTCAGCGGAGCCGAGTTGTTGGCGTGGAAGTAACCGGCAGCCAGGCCGAGCGGGCCGTTGTTGTAGGCTGCAGCTGCGGCCCACGTCTGGCCCTTGCCCGTTGCGCCGGCGACACCGCCGAGTGCGTACATGCCTTCGAACTGGAGGCCGCCCCAGACCGGCGACGTGTACTTGATCGCGTTGCTGACGCGCAGGCTGTTGTCGTTGTTGTCGACGTCGCCCGGCGTAGCGAACACGCTGCCGAAGTAGTTGTCAGCCGTGACTGCCTGGACCAGGTCGACCAGCGGGTCGTACTGGCGGCCGAGCGTCAGCGTACCGTACTGGTCGCTTTGCAGGCCGACGAAAGCCTGGCGACCGAACATGCGGCCACCCTGGCCCAGTGCACCCGATGCCGAGTTGAAGCCGTTTTCCAACTGGAAGATCGCCTTCAGGCCGCCACCGAGGTCTTCCGAACCCTTCAGGCCGAAGCGGCTGCCTTGCAGGTTGCCGCTACCCATCGACCACGAATTGTTACCTTGACCGTCGTTACCGTGAACATAGGTGATCGACGTATCGATCACGCCGTACAGCGTCACGCTCGATTGAGCATGAGCAGCGCCAGCGGCGCCCAGCAGGGCGAGCGAGAGGGTCGAGAGAGCAAGTTTCTTCATCGTTGAATATCTCCACGCAAGTGATTCATCGTTATTTGTTGCGGATTGGAGAATAGCTCAGTGCCATCGACGCAAGAAAGCTTAAAAAATAAAGTGTCTCGAAAAGGTAACAGCGAGAAAAAGTCCATATATATCAAGTACATCAACGACTATTTCTGTTTTTGAAAAAGTTGACAGTTGCTGCGATGCGATTGTTTCGCCAGTTGATGCGCATCGCGGCAGGAAGCCCGTTTCGGCCCGTTCGCGCACGGAAACCGAAGCATGCAAACGTTTGCGGTTGCGGCAACGAATGCGCGGGCATGCAAAGAACGTGTCAACGCCGCGCGAATGCGCGGCGGGCAGCGTGGTTGCAAAGCGGCGGCCGGGTGTGCGGGGGCGTGCGGCGGCGTGGTGAAAGCGGTGGGTCAGTCGTCGCGCGTGCCGTCGGTGGATCGATCGATGGGGCGATCGGCTTGAGCAGTAACGGCCGGTGTGGTGGTCGCGGCGGGCCGATGCGCGTTGCCGCGGGCGGCCGCGAATTCCGCGCCGAGCAGCAGCACGATCGCGGAGAAGTACAGCCACATCAGCAGGACCGCGAACGATCCCGCTGCGCCGAATGCGCTTGCGGTGCCGGCATGCGCGAGGTACAGCGCGAACAGCTTCTTGCCGCCCGAGAACAGGATCGCGGACACGATGCCGCCGATCGCGGCGTCGCGCCATGCGACGCGCGCATCGGGCAGGAACTTCATCAGCGCCGCGAACGCGCCCGCGAGCACCGCGATCCCGACGAAGAACTGCACGAGGTTCGTGACGATCACGTACGGCGAATTGCCCAGCAGCCAGGTGCCGACGAACGTGATCGCGGTGTCGAGCACGAGCGACACGATCAGCAGGAACGCGACGCCGAGCACGAGCCCGAACGAGATCAGCCGCACGCGCACGAGCCCGAGCATGCTCGACCAGCGGTTCTCGGTGGCCGGCCAGATCACGCTGAGCGCGGCGCTGAGCGACGCGAAGGTGGCCGACGCGCCGATCGCAAGCGCGGCGAACGAGATCAGGGTGGCCAGGCCGCCGCGCTCGCCCGCGCGGTGCGCATTCTGCACGATCGTCTGGATGCTGGCCGCCGCGTCGTCGCCGATCAGCTGGTGCGCCTGTTCGAACACCTGGCCGCGCGCGGCATCGTCGCCGTAGAACCAGCCGGCCACGGCAATCACCATCACGAGCATCGGCGCGAGCGAGAACGCGGAGAAAAAGGCGATGCCCGCGGCCATCGCGGAGCAGCGGTCGGACGAGAAGCGCTTGAACGCGGTGAGGGCCCAGTTGGCCTGTTCTTGCGCGAGACGGGTGGCTTCGGAGGTGATCTGTCGTTTCATGACGGTTCGGTGGCGCGGGGAACGCGGATCATCGTTGGTAATCAGACAATTCAGTATTGATCCGAGGATTCGAACATAGTTGCGCGAACTGTCTATAATTCCTTTCAGTTTCCTCACCCCCACAATAACGCCGAGACCAGCCATGCTACAAATGTCCCGGCGCCAGTTCCTGAAGGTGACGGCTACGTCGCTTGCCGGATCGAGTCTAGCCCTGATGGGCTTCTCTCCGTCCGAAGCGCTTGCCGAAGTCCGACAGTACAAGCTGGCGCGCACCGTCGAAACGCGCAACACCTGTCCTTACTGTTCAGTGGGTTGCGGCATCCTGATGTACAGCCTCGGAGACGGCGCGAAAAACGCCCAGCCGAGCATCATCCACATCGAAGGCGATCCCGACCATCCCGTCAATCGCGGCACGCTGTGCCCGAAGGGCGCGAGCCTGATCGACTTCATCCACAGCCCGAACCGCCTGACGCACCCCGAGTATCGGGCGCCCGGCTCGGACAAGTGGGAACCGATTTCGTGGAATGACGCGCTCGACCGCATCGCGAAGCTGATGAAGGCCGACCGCGACGCGAACTTCGTCGAGACGGCGGAAGACGGCTCCAAGGTCAACCGCTGGCTGACCACGGGCATGCTCGCCGCGTCGGCAGGCAGCAACGAGGTCGGTTACCTGACGCACAAGACCATCCGCAGTCTCGGGATGCTCGCATTCGACAATCAGGCGCGTGTCTGACATGGCCCGACGGTGGCAGGTCTTGCCCCGACGTTTGGCCGTGGAGCGATGACGAACCATTGGGTCGACATCAAGAACGCGGACGTGATTCTCGTGATGGGCGGCAATGCAGCCGAGGCCCATCCGTGCGGTTTCAAGTGGGTAACGGAGGCGAAGGCGCACCGCAAGGCGCGGCTGATCGTCGTCGACCCGCGCTTTACGCGTACGGCCTCGGTGGCCGACTACTACGCGCCGATCCGCACCGGCACCGACATCGTCTTCCTGGGCGGCGTCATCAACTATCTGCTGACGAACGACAAGATCCAGCATGAGTACGTGAAGAACTACACGGACTTCTCGTTCATCGTGCGCGAGGATTTCGCGTTCAACGACGGCATCTATTCCGGCTATGACGCGGAGAAGCACGCGTACCCGGACAAATCGAGCTGGGACTACGAGCGCGGCGACGACGGCTTCGTGAAGGTCGACCCGACGCTGCAGCATCCGCGTTGCGTGTACAACCTGCTGAAGCAGCACTACGCGCGCTATACGCCGGACATGGTCCAGCAGACGTGCGGCACGCCGAAGGAGAAATTCCTGAAGGTGTGCGAGATGCTCGCGACCACGGCCGTTCCCGGCCGCGCCGGCACGGTGCTGTACGCGCTCGGCTGGACCCACCACTCGATCGGCGCGCAGATCATCCGCACCGGCGCGATGGTGCAGTTGCTGCTCGGCAACATCGGCATCGCCGGCGGCGGGATGAACGCGCTGCGCGGCCACTCGAACATCCAGGGGTTGACCGACCTCGGGCTGATGTCGAACCTGCTGCCGGGCTACATGACGCTGCCGACGCAGGCCGAGCAGGATTTCGACGGCTACATCAAGAAGCGCGTGCAGCTGCCGCTGCGGCCGAACCAGTTGAGCTACTGGAAGAACTACAAGGCCTTCCACGTGAGCTTCATGAAGTCCTGGTGGGGCGATGCGGCGACCGCCGAGAACAACTGGGGCTACGACTACCTGCCGAAGCTGGACAAGCAGTACGACCTGCTGCAGGTGATCGAGCTGATGAATGCCGGCAAGATGAACGGCTACATCTGCCAGGGCTTCAACCCGCTGGCGGCGTCGCCGTCGAAGGTGAAGACGGCGGCCGGGCTCGCGAAGCTGAAGTGGCTCGTGATCATGGACCCGCTCGCGACCGAAACCTCCGAGTTCTGGAAGCATCACGGCGACTACAACGACGTCGATTCGTCGAAGATCCAGACCGAGGTGTTCCGTCTGCCGACCACGTGCTTCGCGGAGGAAAACGGTTCGCTCGTGAGTTCGAGCCGCGTGCTGCAATGGCACTGGAAGGGCGCGGAGCCGCCGGGCGAGGCGAAGAGCGACCTCGAGATCATGTCGGGGTTGTTCCTGCGCATGCGCAAGATGTACCAGACGGACGGCGGCAAGTATCCGGATCCGATCGTCAACCTGACGTGGCCGTACGCGAACCCGGAAAGCCCGACGCCCGAAGAGCTGGCAATGGAGTTCAACGGCAAGGCGCTCGCCGATCTGCCCGATCCGAAGGATCCGGCCAAGACGCTCGTGAAGAAGGGCGAGCAGCTGGCCGCGTTCGCGCAGTTGAAGGACGACGGCACGACCGCGAGCGGCTGCTGGATCTTCTGCGGTGCCTGGACGCAGGCCGGCAACCAGATGGGGCGGCGCGACAACGCCGACCCGACCGGCATCGGCCAGACGCTGAACTGGGCGTGGGCCTGGCCGGCGAACCGGCGGATCCTGTACAACCGCGCGTCGTGCGACGTTGCCGGCAAGCCGTTCGACCCGACCCGCAAGCTGATCGGCTGGAACGGCAGCGCGTGGAAGGGGGCCGACATTCCCGACTTCAAGGCGGACGAACCGCCCGAAAACGGGATGGGGCCGTTCATCATGAACCCGGAAGGTGTCGCACGCTTCTTCGCCCGGGCCGGGATGAACGAAGGTCCGTTCCCCGAGCACTACGAGCCGTTCGAGACGCCGCTCGACGCGAACCCGCTGCACCCGAACAACCCGCAGGCGCTGAACAATCCGGCCGCCCGCGTGTTCCCGGACGACCGCGCGTCGTTCGGCAAGGTGGCGGAGTTCCCGCACGTGGCGACGACGTACCGGCTCACCGAGCATTTCCACTACTGGACCAAGCATGCGCGGCTGAACTCGATCATCCAGCCCGAGCAATTCGTCGAGATCGGCGAAGACCTCGCGAAGGAAGTCGGCGTCGCGCATGGCGAGCGCGTGAAGGTGTCGTCCAAGCGCGGCTACATCATCGCGGTCGCCCTCGTCACGAAGCGGATCAAGCCGCTGACGGTCGACGGCAAGAAGGTCCAGACGGTCGGCGTCCCGTTGCACTGGGGCTTCAAGGGTCTGACGAAGCCCGGATATCTCGCCAATACCCTGACTCCGTCCGTGGGTGACGGCAACTCCTATACACCGGAATTCAAGTCGTTCCTGGTGAAGGTCGAAAAGGCGTAAGGGGAAAGAGATGGCATTGCAATCGCTGGATATCAAGCGCGTCTCGGCCACCACGACGCCACCGCCCACGGTGCGCGAACCGGTGACCGGGAGTGTCGCGAAGCTGATCGACGTATCGAAGTGCATCGGCTGCAAGGCATGCCAGACGGCATGCATGGAGTGGAACGACCTGCGTGACGAGGTCGGCACCAACGTCGGCGTGTACGACAACCCGGCCGACCTGACCGAGCATTCGTGGACGGTCATGCGGTTCTCCGAATACGAGAACCCGGCCGGTGACCTCGAGTGGCTGATCCGCAAGGACGGCTGCATGCACTGCGAGGATCCGGGCTGCCTGAAGGCGTGTCCGTCGCCGGGCGCGATCGTGCAGTACAACAACGGGATCGTCGATTTCCACGAGGAGAACTGCATCGGTTGCGGCTATTGCGTGACCGGCTGCCCGTTCAACGTTCCGCGGATCTCGAAGAAGGATCATCGCGCATACAAGTGCACGCTCTGTTCCGACCGTGTCGCGGTCGGCCAGGAACCGGCCTGCGTGAAGACCTGCCCGACGGGCGCGATCGTGTTCGGTACCAAGGAGGACATGAAGCAGCACGCGGCCGAGCGGATCGAGGACCTGAAGGAGCGCGGCTTCGAGCATGCGGGGCTGTACGACCCGCAGGGCGTCGGCGGCACGCACGTGATGTACGTGCTGCACCACGCGGACAAGCCGTCGCTGTACCACGGGCTGCCCGACAATCCGTCGATCAGCCCGATGGTGAAGCTGTGGAAGGGCATCGCGAAGCCGCTCGCGGTGGCCGGCATCGCGCTGACCGCGCTTGCCGGGTTCTTCCACTATGTCCGGGTCGGTCCGAACGAGGTGAGCGACGACGAGGAACAGGCCGCGCGCGACGAGGCGCGACGCATCAAGGAGGACGCGAAATGAACCACGACGACCCCAACCTGATCGTCCGCTACTCGGCGAACGAGCGCACGAACCACTGGATCACCGCGATCACGTTCGTGCTGCTCGCGCTGTCCGGGCTCGCGCTGTTTCATCCGTCGATGTTCTGGCTGACCGCGCTGTTCGGCGGCGGCCAGTGGACGCGGATCCTGCATCCGTTCGTCGGCCTCGTGATGTTCGTGTCGTTCGCGATCCTGGTGGTGCGCTTCTGGCACCACAACGCGCTCGACGCGGACGATCGCCAGTGGCTCAAGCAGATCGGCGACGTGCTGACCAACCAGGAAGACAAGCTGCCGCCGGTCGGGCGCTATAACGCCGGGCAGAAGCTGCTATTCTTTACGTTGGTCGCGTGCCTGCTGCTGCTCCTGCTGTCGGGAGTCGTGATCTGGCGGCGCTACTTCTCGTTCTACTTCCCGATCGGGGTGATCCGCGCGGCCGCAGTCGTGCATGCCGTGGCGGCCTTCGTGCTGATCGCGAGCATCATCGTGCACATTTACGCGGCGTTGTGGGTGAAGGGCTCGATCGGCGCGATGGTGCGCGGCACCGTCACGCTGGGCTGGGCTCGCAAGCATCACCCGAAGTGGTTCCGTGAAAGCGTGAAATAACGCACCGGAGCGGGGCGGCTCGCCGATCGCGGCGGGCCGTTCCGCTCCTTCGCCGGAACCGCCCGAAAGCGCCGATGCGTCGGCGCTTGTTTGGGGTCTGTTTGCGCATGGAACGCGCATGCGAATGCCCGAAATCGCTCGCAGGGCAAGGAGTGAGGAGCGCCGTTTGGCCGAGCCAAACAAGCGACGAGCGACGCCGCCATGTGGGCGATTTCGGGCATTCCCGTGGACTGTATTTTTTAAATTTGGGGTTGCCACGAGACGGGCCGCTCGCTGCGTTGCGCTCCTTGCGAATACGTCAGTATTCGCGGCGTCGCGCGTCTTGCGAGCGGCCCGTCTCGTGGCAACGCATGCGCGTTCCATGCGCAAACAGACCCCTTGGAAGATATATTTGTGACACAACGCATCCTCGAACCGACCGAGATCTCGACCCTCGATCATTCGGCCATCCCGCGCTTTCGTCTGCCGGAGCGCGCCACCGCGTTCTCGGCGCGCGCCGCGCGGCTGCGCAAGCTGGCCGACCTGAACCCGATCAGCGGCTACCTGCGGCTGATGGCCACCGTCGCCGATGCGCAGCACGCGACGCTGCAAACGCTCGAACTGCCGCTGCCGTCGAAGGAAGCGATCGCGCGTGCGCAGGAGCATTCGATGCCGCTCGTGCCGGCGCTCGACGGCGAGCGCGATCCGCGCTGGCGCGCGGTGCTGTACGAACTGCTCGACCGCGTCGAAGGCGCCGGGCTCGTCAACCCGCAGCTCGCGAAGCTGCTCGACCGGCTGCGCCTGATGGCGCCCGCCGAACTCGACGCGCAAGCCGACGCGATCCTCGCGCTGCGTTTCGCCGAAGTCGACCCGGCTATCGCGCCGTTCCTGATGGCCGCGCTGCAGGTCGTGTGGACGGACCTCGCCAGCCGCGTTCCGCCGGCCGACGTCCCGTATCTCGACCAGCCGGGGCTGTGCCCCGTGTGCGGCACGCATCCGGTCGCGAGCGTCGTGCGGGTCGGCGGCCAGTACCAGGGCTACCGTTTCCTGCAATGCGGGCTGTGCACGACCGAGTGGCACATGGTGCGCACGAAGTGCTCGCACTGCGATTCGACGAAAGGCATCGCGTATCACGGGATCGAGGGCGGCAGCGAAGCCGTCAAGGCCGAATCGTGCGACGAGTGCAAGACCTATCGCAAGATCGGCTATCAGGACAAGGACTACGAGTTCGAGCCGCTGGCGGATGATCTCGCGAGTCTCACGCTCGACCTGCTGATGAACGAAGCCGGCTACCAGCGCAGTTCACCGAACCCGCTGCTGTGGCCGGATGTCTCGCGGGACGCGAATTGACGGCACGGGCCGGGGGGGCGGTGCGCGCGCACCGGCGCCGGCCCGCTGCGAAGCATGAGACTGGAGCCACAACGACGTGACCGAACCGGGTGTGAATGAACTGAATGCGGTACTGGCGCGCGTGCCGTCCGTCGAGCGCGTGCTGTCGTCGGCGCCGCTGCAACCGCTCATCGCGGACTACGGCCGCACGCGCGTGCTGAACGCCGTGCGTGCCGAGCTCGAACGCTGGCGTACCGCCGCGCAACACGATCCGGCGGCGGCCGAGCCGCTCGACGAGCCGCGCATCGCCGCGGCCGTCGCGCATACGCTGGCCGCGCAGAGCGCGGGCGCGGTGCGCGCCGTGTTCAACCTGACCGGCACCGTGCTGCACACGAACCTCGGGCGCGCACTGTTGCCCGACGACGCGGTGCGCGCGGTGGTCGACGCGCTCACGCGCCCCGTCAACCTCGAATTCGACCTCGCCACGGGCCGCCGCGGCGATCGCGACGACCTGATCGACGATCTGCTGTGCGAACTGACGGGCGCGGAAGCCGCGACCGTCGTCAACAACAACGCGGCGGCCGTGCTGCTGGCGCTGTCGGCGCTGGCGACGAAGCGGGAAGTCGTCGTGTCGCGCGGCGAGCTGGTCGAGATTGGCGGCGCATTCCGGATTCCCGACATCATGAGCCGCGCGGGCGCCCGGCTGCGCGAGGTCGGCACGACCAACCGCACCCATCTGCGCGACTACGCGGAAGCCATCGGCCCGCGTACCGCGCTGCTGATGAAGGTGCATTGCAGCAACTACGCGATCAGCGGCTTCACGAAGGAGGCGACGCTCGCCGAACTCGCACCGCTCGCGCGCGAGCACGGACTGCCGGTTGCCGTCGATCTCGGCAGCGGCACGCTCGCCGACCTGTCGCAATGGGGCCTGCCGCACGAGACGACCGTGCAGGAAACCGTTGCCGCCGGCGCAAACGTTGTCACGTTCAGCGGCGACAAGCTGCTCGGTGGCCCGCAGGCCGGCCTGATCGTCGGCGATCGCGCGCTGATCGCGAAGATCAAGAAACATCCGCTCAAGCGCGCGTTGCGCGTCGGCAAGCTGACGCTCGCGGCGCTCGAGCCGGTGCTGCGCCTCTACCAGTCCCCCGAGTTCTTGCGCGACCGGCTCACCACGCTGCGGCTGCTGACGCGCCCGCAGCGCGAGATCGCCGAGGCCGCCGAGCGCGTGCGTCCGGCGCTGCAGGGTGCGCTCGGCAGCGGATTCGACGTGACGATCGAGCCGATGTTCAGCCAGATCGGCAGCGGCGCGCTGCCGGTCGACCAGTTGCCAAGCGCCGGGCTCGTCGTGCGCACGGCGGACGGCAAGCGCGGCGGCCGTGCACTGGCGCAGCTCGAGAAACGGCTGCGCGAATGGCCGCGCCCGGTGATCGGCCGCGTCGCCGACAATGCACTGCGGCTCGACCTGCGCTGCCTCGAAGCCGCCGACGAGGCGGTGTTCGTCGCGCAATGCGTGCCGCTCGCGGGGCCTGCTGCATGATCGTCGGTACCGCCGGACACATCGACCACGGCAAGACGACGCTGGTGCGCGCGCTGACGGGCGTCGATACCGATCGCCTGAAGGAAGAGAAGGCGCGCGGCATCTCGATCGAGCTCGGTTACGCGTATACGCCGCTCGACAACGGCGACGTGCTCGGCCTGATCGACGTGCCGGGCCACGAGAAGCTGATTCATACGATGGCGGCCGGCGCATGCGGGATCGACTTCGCGCTGCTCGTGATTGCCGCCGACGACGGCGTGATGCCGCAGACGCGCGAGCATCTCGCGATCCTGCAATTGCTCGGCGTCACGCATGGCGCCGTCGCGCTGACGAAGTGCGATCGTGTCGACGCCATGCGCGTGGCCGAGGTACGCGACGAGATCGCGACGTGGCTGCACGACTCGACGCTGGCCGGCGTGCAGATCTTCGAAACGCGTGCGACAGCCGCGGACGATCCCGGCGTCGCCGCGTTGAAGCGTTACCTGGCCGACGCGGCGATCGCGTGGCGCGCCCGCCGCGACGACGGGCTGTTCCGGCTCGCGGTCGATCGCGTGTTTACGCTCGCGGGGCAGGGTACCGTCGTAACCGGCACCGCGTTCGCGGGCCGCGTCACGACCGGCGACACGCTCGCGATCGTGCGCACGGGCGGCGCGGCTCGCGTGCGCAGCATCCATGCGCAGAACCGGCCGGTCGAGGCTGGCCGCGCGGGCGAGCGTTGCGCGCTGAATCTGGCCGGAGTCGACAAGGCCGAGGTCGAGCGTGGCGATACGGTCGCCGATGCGCGGCTCGTCGCGACCTCGCCGCGCCTCGACGTCGAGCTGACGCTGCTCGCGGATGCGGGGCTCACGCTCACACACTGGGCGCCGCTGCACGTGCATCTCGGCACGCTGCATCGCGTCGCGCATGTCGCGCTGCTCGACGGCGATACGCTCGCGGCCGGCCAGCGGATGCGCGTGCAACTGGTATTCGACGAACCGGTGTTTGCGCTGCCGGGCGACCGGTTCATCGTCCGCAATCCGCAGGCGACGCGCACGGTCGGCGGCGGCCGCGTGCTCGATCCGTTCGGGCCGGCGCGCAAGCGTCGTACGCCTGCGCGCCGCGCATGGCTCGACGCGCTGGCCGAATGGCTCGACGCAGGCCGCCTCGATGCGCTGCTCGCGCAGGCGCCGCTCGGCATTCCGCGCGCGATGCTCACGCATCTGACGGGTTTCGCGCCGAATGCGCTGGTGTTGCCGGAAGACGCGCTGGCAATCGGGCAACGCGACGCCGCGTCGAACGACGGCGCGGTGATTGCCCGGGCGCACTGGCGCGCGTTGCAGACGCGAGCGATCGAGACGCTGCGCGCGTATCACGAGCGCATGCCCGACGAGCAGGGGCTCGACGCCGCGCGGTTGCGGCGGATGGCCGCGCCGCTCGCCGGCGATGCGCTGTGGCGCGCGCTCGTCGATGCGCTGGTGGCCGGCGGCGAAGTCGCGCGAAGCGGGCCGTGGCTGCACCTGCCGTCGCATGCGGTGAGCCTGGAGCCGCGCGAGGAGGCGCTGGCGCAGCAACTGCTGCCGCTGATTCATGCGGGGCGCTTCGATCCGCCGTGGGTGCGCGACCTGGCCCGTGACACGGGCGCGGCCGAGGACGCGGTGCGCGCGTTGCTGCGCAAGCTCGCGCGGCGCGGTGACGTGCACCAGGTCGTGCGCGACCTGTTCTATCACGCGGGTGTGGTGCGCGAGCTGGCGGAACTGGTCGCGCATCTCGCGCCGTCGCGCGAGGGCGGGCTCGATGCCGCGACGTTCCGCGATGCGACGGGGCTCGGCCGCAAGCGCGCGATCCAGATTCTCGAGTTCTTCGACCGGGTTGGGTATACTCGCTTCCACCGCGATCTTCACCTCCTGCGGCCTGACAGCGGTTGGGCGGGTATTCAGGCGTAGGCGCTCGTTGTTCTTTGGGTTCTTTTCCCCACGGAAGGCATTCGTATCCGGTGGTACGGCTGGACTTCAAATCCAGTTGGGGGTGTCAGACACTCCCGGGTAGGTTCGACTCCTGCTGCCTTCCGCCATTCGCCATTCCCGACGCGGAGTAAAATGGCGCGCATTGGTCGATTTTGGTGATTTCATGGATTCGTCCGTATCGCTTCTTCTGGAAGCCGTCGATGCCGACAAGGCAAAGCTGGACGCGGCGCGTCCGCTTCCGCCGCACACGCTGGCGTCATTGCGCGAAAAGCTGATGCTGGAGTGGACTTATCATTCGAATGCGATCGAGGGCAACACGCTGACGTTGCGGGAAACGAAGGTCGTACTCGAAGGCATTACGGTCGGCGGAAAGTCGCTGCGCGAGCATTTCGAGGCCACCAATCATCGCGACGCGATTCTCTATGTCGAAGAAATCGTCGGCAAGCAGGAGACGCTGTCGGAGTGGCAGATCCGGAATATTCACGGGCTGGTATTGAAGGGAATCGACGACGGCGAGGCCGGCAGGTATCGCCGGGAGAACGTCGTGATCGCAGGCGCAAGCACGACACCACCGGATTTCCTGCATTTGCCGGCTGAAATGGCCGCGCTCATCGATTGGGACACACGGGCGGGCGCGATGCATCCCGTGGCACGGGCCGCCGAACTGCATACGCGCTTCGTGAAGATCCACCCGTTTGTCGACGGCAATGGAAGAACGGGGCGGCTGCTCCTGAATTTCGAACTGATGAAGTCTGGCTATCCGCCCGCGGTCATTCGCAAGGAAGACAGGCTGGCTTACTACGATACGCTGGACGAGGCATGCACGACCGCCGACTACAGCGGCATCACGCGCCTGGTGGCCGAGTCAGTGCAGCGCTCGCTCGACGCCTACCTCGACGTGCTTGGATTGCGCGCGTAGCGGGCCATTCCGAACGCCTGTCAGGCTGGTTCGATCACCGAGGCGTCCTGGCTGGGCCGGTTACTTCAACGCCGGTCAATGTGCCGTCTGTCGGGTGTTCCTCCTCGCACGGACGGCAGGCGTATCCGGGGAGGGTACGGCTGGACCTCAAATCCAGTTGGGGGTGTCGGACACTCCCGGGTAGGTTCGACTCCTGCTGCCTTCCGCCCCCCCGTTTTTCTTGTCAACCCGACGCGCTTCAATCAACGTGCAATTGCACGACAGCACCGGCGATTGCAATCGCCAAAACTTGATCGGGAAAAGCACTAAAAGTTTGCGATTTTTTTCCGGGCTATAGTCGAATCACTGAAGGTAAACGCGGCGTCCCTTGCCGATACCGTTCAGGTCATGACTGTAGACGGGTGCTGTATGAAAAATAAAATCGACAAGACCGCCGGACCGATCTGGGGTGTGGCTGCAGGATTGCTTCTTGCTGTCGCAGGATTGAGTCTCGGCATGTTCCCGACGTCCCTGCATAGCTCGGGAAGCGCGCACGACTTCATGGCGTCCGGCATTGCGATGTTCGGCATCTTCCTGGTCGTCTATGCCACACACGAGTTGCGAAGAAGGCGTCCGCACTGAGCGCTTACGCGCTGCCGATCCAAGCAGAATGATTTGGGCCGGTTTGCCGGCGCGCGAATACGCTAGTCCGTCGCGCGCTACGCCTTGCTGATTTCGTGTTGATAAACGAGTTCGACGATGCGCTTCGTCGGAATGCTGGCGCGCAACCCGTCGACGCTGTCGACCGGAAACCACTTGCATTTCTCGATCTCGTTGTTTGCTTGCGGCGTCTGGTCCGGGCCGACTTCCGCGAAGAACACGTGATGGATTTTGGCGAGGCCGGTGAACTGCATCGAGTAGACGAGAGACTGGCCGGTCATGCCGGTTTCTTCGCATAACTCGCGATGTGCGGCGTCGAGCGGCGTTTCCCCACGCTTGATCGTGCCGCCG
Organism: Burkholderia sp. Se-20373; assembly: GCF_017104705.1. Lineage (NCBI taxonomy): Bacteria > Pseudomonadati > Pseudomonadota > Betaproteobacteria > Burkholderiales > Burkholderiaceae > Burkholderia > Burkholderia sp. Se-20373. The sequence continues at coordinate 44,178 of NZ_JAAGPH010000024.1, forward strand.
GGAAGGGCCCAGCGCGACGCCGCACGGGCAACGAGCAAGACTTGTTCGCCGCGGTAGCAGACGATGGTCGCGCGTTCCTTGACCGGGACGGTGCTCGCTTCGGGGACGGTATTGGGCGCTAGGGTTTGAGGCATGAAGCAATTCTAACCATCGCGGATCGATCGGCAAAGCGCGTCTGACGTGGTTTGACGATCGATCGTCACCGTCGCGTGTCCGGCCAGGCCGCCGCCGCGTTTCGCAGGTTCGAATCCGTGTCAGGCCGGCGCCCGGTCGTCCACGCCCAGGGGGGCGGGGCGTCGGCATGAAGTGCGCGATGGGCTCGCCCTTCGCTTCGAATCGGGCGAGGCTATCCCTCGATGCGGGACACCTCGTCCGTCATGAAAAAAGCCGCGCTCCCGATGCACCGGGAGCGCGGCTTGAGTGCGAGCCGGTCAGGCGTCGCGCCGTTACTTCTTTTCCGGCAGGAACCAGTTCATCACGAGCGCGCAGATGCCGCCCGTCGCCACGCCCGATTCCAGCACGTTCTTCAGCGCGTGCGGCAGGCTGTTGAGGATGTCCGGCACTTGCGACACGCCGAGGCCGAGCGCGAGCGACACCGCGATGATCAGCAGTGCGCGACGATCGAGATGGACGCCCGCGAGGATGTTGATGCCCGATGCGGCCACCGCGCCGAACATCACCATCGCCGCGCCGCCGAGCACGGGCTCCGGCACGGCCTGCAGCACGCCGGCGACGACCGGGAACAGGCCGAGCACCACGAGCATCCCCGCGATCCAGATGCCGACGTGGCGGCTCGCGACGCCGGTGATCTGGATCACGCCGTTGTTCTGCGCGAACACCGAGCTCGGGAACGTGTTGAACACGCCGGCCAGCAGCGAGTTCGCGCCGTTCACGAGCACGCCGCCCTTGATCCGCTGCATCCACACCGGGCCTTCGACCGGCTCGTTCGAGATCTTGCTGGTGGCCGTGACGTCGCCGATCGCTTCGAGCGACGTGACGAGGTAGATGATCAGCATCGGCACGAACAGCGCCCACGAGAAGCCGATGCCGAAGTGCAGCGGCGTCGGCACCTGGAACAGCGCGGCCTGGTGCATGCCGGTGAAGTCGAGGCGGCCGAGGAACGCGGCCGCGAGATAGCCGACCACGAGCGCGATGACGAGCGCGGTGCTGCGCACCCACACGATCGGTACACGGTTCAGCAGGATGATCGTGCCGAGCACGAGGCCGGACAGCGTCAGGTTCTCCGCGCTCGCGAAGGTGCCCTTCGCCATCGCGCCGAAGCCGCCGCCCATGCTGATGAGGCCGACCTTGATCAGCGTCAGGCCGATCAGCAGCACGACGATGCCGGTGACGAGCGGCGTGATCAGGCGCTTCACGAACGGCAGGATGCGCGACACGCCCATCTCGACGAACGACCCGGCCATCACGACGCCGAAGATCGCGGCCATCACGGTCTCGACCGGCGTGCCTTGCTTGACCATCAGGCTGCCGCCGGCGATCAGCGGGCCGACGAAGTTGAAGCTCGTGCCCTGGACGATCAACAGGCCGGCGCCCAGCGGGCCGAAGCGCTTGCACTGGACGAAGGTGGCGATGCCGGAAATCACCAGCGACATCGACACGATCAGGGTCGTATCGCGGCTGGACACGCCGAGCGCCTGGCAGATCAGCAGGCCGGGCGTGACGATCGGCACGATGATCGCCAGCAGGTGCTGCAGCGCGGCGACGAAGGCGACCATCGGCGCCGGCCGGTCGTTCGGGCCGTAGACGAGGTCGCGGGCCGAATCTGCGGCGTCGGCGCCGTGGGCGGCGGGTTGGGCGGGGGAGGCGGGTTGCATGGCGAGCGGGCCGGACAAGGTGGAAAGTGCGGCATTTTAGCCGAACGGCCCGCCGGCGCCGCTGCAATGGCGGGGATTCGGCGGATCGGGAAAACGGTGACGGAGCGACGCCCGGGCCGGCCGTGGCCGCGGCGCCCGTCGGTCAGCGGGCCTGCCGTGACGCGGGGGCGGTCGGGATGGCAGTCGGGGCGGTGATCGCATGGAACCCGGGCAGCCCGGGAATCCGCTGCTCCATGAACTGCAGGAACGTGCGGGTCCGCAGCGGCAGATACCGGCGCGACGCATAGACGAGGTGCAGCGCATGCGGCGGCACCATGTCCCACTTCGGCAGCAACCGGACGAGCTGGCCGCTGTCGATCAGGTCCTGAACGAGCCACGCGGGCCCGCTACCCACCGCGTTTCCGTTCAGGAAGCATTCCCGCAGCGCCATCGAGCTGTTCACGCGATACCGGCCGCGCACCGGAACGACGACCTGCTCGTCGCCGCGCGCGAAGGCCAGTTCGTTGCCGATGTCCGCGCGCGCGTAGCCGACATACGCGTGCTTCGCGAGGTCGTCCGGCCGGCGAAGCTTCGGCGCCCGCGCCACATACGCGGGCGTGGCGACCAGCAGGCGCGGCGACGACGCGATGTGGCGCGCCACGGCATCCGGCGGCAGCATCTGGCCGAGGCGAATGGCGACATCGACGCCTTCTTCGACCAGGTCGATCACGCGGTCGGTCAATTGGAGCTCGACCTCGATCTCCGGCCACGCGGCGAGGAATTCGAGCACGAGCGCGTTCAGCCTCAGCTCGCCCAGCCCCAGCGGCGCATTGACGACCAGCTTGCCGACCGGCCGCACCGTTTGCCCGCGCACCTCGGCCACCGCGCTCGCGTACTCGTCGATCACGCGCTTGCAGCGATCGTAGAACCGGCGGCCTTCGTCGGTGGGCGCGAGGCTCGTGGTCGAGCGTTCCAGGAGGCGAACGCCCAGTTCCTTTTCGAATGCGGCGACGATCTTGCTGATCGTCGGCTGGCCGGTGCCTTCCTCGCGCGCGACCGCCGAGAAATTGCCGAGCTCGATGGCGCGGACGAACACCCGCATGGATCGCAGTGAATCCATCTTATTCCTTTAGGGCATGAACCTTATTCAAGTCTCCCACGTTCCTGCGCATTGGAGAATGACCTAACGTTCGCGAACCTTCAATCCCTGATGAGGAGTCGACATGAACGAGGCAACGCAATCTTCGGCACTGGACGGTGCGCACGTCGTGGTATTCGGCGGGAGCTCCGGCATCGGCCTCGAGGCTGCCGCCGCCGCGAAGGCGAAAGGCGCCGGCGTCACGCTGGTCGGCCGGACCCGCGCGAAGCTCGAATCCGCCGCACAGGCGATCGGCGGCGCGCGCGTCGCGGTGGCCGACATCGCGGACCGACGGGCAGTGGAGGCCGTGTTCGACACGATCGCGCGCGTCGATCACCTGGTCGTCACGGCTGGGCGGTTCATTGCCGGCAAGCTGAACGAGGCTGATCCCGATCAGTTGCTCGCCGCGCTGCAGGAGCGTATCGCCGGGCCGGTCTATGCGATCCGCGCTGCGTTGCCGCTGATGCCCGCGACCGGCTCGATCGTGCTGACCGGCGGGCAACTGTCGGATCGTCCGGCCGCGCAGGGCACGTCGGTCATTGCCGCCGCCGTGCGTGGGGTCGAGGCGCTGGCGCAGTCGCTCGCGCTGGAACTGAAGCCCATTCGCGTGAACGTGGTGGCGCCCGGTTTCGTCGAGACGCCGCTTTACGACGCGTTTGGTCCGGAAGCGCGCGCGGCGATCCTCGCGGGCGCGGCAGCGGCATTGCCCGGCGGCCGCGTCGGGCGCGCCGATGAAGTAGGGGAAGCGATCGCGTTCCTGCTGGGCAACGGCTTCATGAACGGCGAGATCCTGCACATCGACGGCGGCGGCCGGCTGGTCTGAGCCGCGCGTCAGCCTGCCGCGCGCGTGCCGGCGCGACGTGCCGGCGGGCGCGGCGCGCGACCATCCGGATACGCGCGCTGGCAGACGGCGATGACCGCATCGCGCAGGCGGCGATGCACGGGGTCGCCGTGCATGCGCGGATGCCACAGCGCGGACACGAGGATCGCGGGCAGGCGCACCGGAATCTCGAAGCTGCGCAGCCCGAGCGCCTCCGTGAGCCCCGGCGAGAACGCGTTGCCGAGGCTCGAGCGCGGCACGAGCGCGATCAGGTCGGTGCTGGCCGCGACCCGCATCGCATCGGGGTAGCCCGGTACGACGACGTGCACGGCGTGGCTCGGGCCGGCCTCGTCGGTCGAGTCGTCCGCCGGGCCGCCGAAATCGCCCAGCTGCGACGCGATCACGTGGCGGCAGGCCGCATAGCGCGCGAGCGTGATCCTGCCCGACGCGAACAGCGGGTGCCCGGCGCGCGCCACCGCGACGTGCCAGTCGTGAAACAGCATGCGGGTGTGCAGTTCGGGTGCATCGTCGCCGCGCTTGCCGATTTCCAGGTCGACGGTGCCGTCGCGCAACGCTTGCGGATCGCGATCGGGCTTCGGGACGAAGCGGACGCGCACCTGCGGCGCGATGTCGCCGAGTGCGGCGACCACAGGGCCGGACAGCATTTCCATGAACGAGGCGGCCGCGCGGACGGTGAACGTGGAGGCGTGCGTCGCCATGTCCACGTCGGCCTTCGCCGGCCGCAGCACCGCGCGCGCATCGCTGGCGATCGCATGCACGCGGTCGCGCAACGCGGCGGCGTGCGGCGTCGGCACGAGCTTGCGCCCGGCGCGCACGAGCAGCTGATCGCCGGTGGACATCCGCAACCGTGTGAGCGTGCGGCTCATGGCCGATGTGCTCAGGCCAAGCCGGCGCGCGGCGCCGGTCACGCTGCCTTCCGACAGCAGCACGTCGAGCGCGGTGACGAGATTCAGGTCGATGTCTTCCATGGCGACAGGATACGCCTCCGTGCGATCTCATATGGCGTTGGGTGCAACTATAGGTTGAGTCCGGTGCGTCTGGCGCCTGTCGTGGTGCGCACCTATAGTGGCTGCATGACGAAACCCGGCAAAGGTGGAAACCATGCAATCAACAGTATCGAACGCGAATGTCCCTACGATCCTGCTCGTCGCGGCCTCGCGGGGCCTCGGGCTCGCGATGGCGGAGACGTTCCTGAACAAGGGCTGGCACGTGACGGGCACCGTGCGCGCAGGATCGGGGCGCACGAAGCTGCACGACCTCGCCGACCGGTTCGACGGCCGGCTCGACATCGAGACGCTCGACATCTGCGAACCGGTGCAACTGGCCGCGCTGCGCGAGCGGCTGTCGGGTCGGCGCTTCGACATGCTGTTCGTGAACGCGGGAACGACGAACGAGCCCACCGAAACGATCGGCGAAGTGACGACCGACGAATTCGTGCGCGTGATGGTCACGAATGCGCTGGCGCCGATGCGTGTGATCGAGACGCTGCAGGATCTCGTGACCGACGACGGCCTGATCGGCGCGATGTCGTCGGGGCAGGGCAGCGTCGCGAACAACGTCAGCGGGATGCGCGAGGTCTATCGCGGCAGCAAGGCCGCGCTGAACCAGTTCATGCGCAGCTTCGCGGTGCGCCAGGCCGATACGCGGCGTGCAATGGTGCTGATGGCGCCCGGCTGGGTCCGCACGGAACTCGGTGGGCCCGATGCGCGCCTGACGATCGAGGAAAGCGTGCCGAGTCTCGTCGACGTGCTGATCGCGAAGCATGTGCGCCCGGGGCTCGAGTATCTCGACTATCTGGGGCGGACGGTGCCGTGGTAGTCGGCGCGTCACGCGAGTAGGGGCCAGCGGCGATCGGCGCTGTCTTTTGTGGCGTGGCGGCGGCGCTGCGAAGGCCGCGCCGATTCAATACAATGCGACGACCCGCCAGTGACACGGCGTTGCGCCGTCGCGTTCGAATCCTTCCGGTTCGCCGCGCATTGCGTGCGTCCCCGTCGTGACGGCCCCCAGTCGAACCCGGAGCGCAATATGAACGAACCTTACCTGCAGGTCATCGCGCATTTCCACGCCAAGCCCGGCAACGGCGACCGCGTGGTCGAATTGCTCGCGGAACTCGCGCCCCTGACGCGCGCCGAGCCGAAGAATCTCGACTACGCGTATTTCCGGTCGGCGGAGGATCCCGACCACATCGTGATCCTCGAACGCTACCGCGACGCGGACGGCCTCGACGTGCATCGGGAAACGCCGCATTTCCAGCGGATCGGGTTCGGCGCGATCATTCCGTTGCTCGATCGCCGCGAAGTGTCCAGCTACATGGTGCAGCCGGGCACCGGCGCGGCGACGCCACCGGGAGGCACCCGATGAACCCGTTTCAATTCCGTACCGTTCCGACGCAGGTCGTCGAATTCGGCGCGGCGCGCCGGCTCGGCGTGTTGTTGCGCGAACGCTTTCCGGCGCTCGTGCGGCTCTGTGTCGTCACCGACGCGTTCCTGCATCGCAGCGGCGTGCTCGCGCCCGCGCTGGAGAGCCTCGCCGCGCACGGCTGGCAGGTCACCGTGATCGACGACGTGATCGCCGATCCGCCGGAGCACGTGGTGCTGGAAGCGACCGAACGGGCCGTCGCGGCCGATGCGGAGATCGTGCTCGGCCTGGGCGGCGGATCGTCGATGGACGTCGCGAAGCTGATCGCGGTGCTCGCGCCGGGGCAGCAGGCGCTGGCCGACATGTACGGCGTCGACAAGGTCACGAGCGCGCGGCTGCCGCTCGTGCAGATGCCGACGACGGCCGGCACCGGCTCCGAAGTGACGGCCGTGTCGATCGTCACGGTCGGCGAGGCGCGCAAGATGGGCGTCGTGTCGCCGCACCTGTTCGCGGACGTCGCGATCCTCGATGCCGAACTGACGCTCGGCCTGCCGCGTGCGGCCACGGCCGCGACGGGCATCGACGCGATGGTGCACGCGATCGAGGCCTACACGTCCGCGCGGCTGAAGAATCCCGTATCCGACATGCTGGCCGTGCACGCGCTGACGCTGCTGTCGCGCAACCTGCTCGCGGCGTGCGACGACGGCCAGAACCGCCACGCGCGCGAGGCGATGCTGGTCGGCGCGATGTTCGCGGGGCAGGCGTTCGCGAATGCACCGGTCGCGGCCGTGCATGCGCTGGCCTACCCGGTCGGCGGGATCTTCCATGTGCCGCACGGGCTGTCGAATGCGCTCGTGCTGCCGCATGTGCTGTGGTTCAACGCGCCGGCCGCCGCGCCGCTGTATGCGGAACTCGCGGCGATCGTCGCACCGTCGGCGACGGGCAGCGATGAAGCGCGCACGCACGCGCTGATCGCCGAGATCGACCGGCTGATCGTCGCAACCGGCATTCCGCGCACGCTGCGTGAAGTCGGCATCGGGGCGGGCGACCTGCCGAGGATGGCATCGGACGCGATGCTGCAGACGCGCCTGCTCGTGAACAATCCGCGCGAGGTGACGGAGGCCGACGCGCTGGAGATCTACCGGCAGGCGTGGTGATGCGGCGTGCGGGTCGCGCCGCCCGTCATGCGTTCACGATGCGCTCGGGACCGCGAGCGGCGCGTGGCTGCCCGCCAGGCCGCCGTTACGCGCGTGACGCGTCGGCGCCGGCCGCCACCACGTACGCCGACGCCTGCTTCGTGCCGTCCGGCCGCGTTTGCAGATAGACGCCCTGGATTTCCGGCTCGAAACCCGGCAGCGCGTTGATCCCGGCTTCGAGCGCACGGAAGTAGTCGAGTGCCGGGCCGCCCCATGCTTCACCGGGCACCACGCAGAAAATGCCGGGCGGATAGGGTAGCGCGCCTTCCGTCGCGATCCGGCCTTCGATGCGATCGAGCGTGACGAGTTCGACGTTGTTGCGGATCAATTCGGCGTTCGCGGCCTGCGGCAGCATCGCCTGCTTCGGGAACTGCGCACGCCGGAACATCAGCTTCTGCAGGTGCTTCATGTCGTGGCTGCGGTAGAAGTCGTGCATCCGCTGGCAAAGTTGCCGCAGGCGCATGTTGCCGTACAGCTCCGGATACGCTTCGCACAGCGACGGAATCGCTTCGCGCAGCGGCGTGTCCTGGTCGAGATGACGCTCGAACTGCGCAAGGTGCGCGACCAGATGCTGCAGCTTGCCGAAGCTCTCCGACGGCGTGAGCAGGAACAGGATCGTGTACAGGTCGGCCTTCTCGGGCACGACGCCGTGCTCGCGCAGGTAGCGCGCCAGGATCGGCGCGGGCGCGCCGAACGCCGCGTATTCGTGCGTGTCGCGATCGATGCCGGGCGTCGTCAGCAGCAGCTTGCACGGGTCGACGAAATACTGGTCGTCCGCATAGCCTTCGAAGCCGTGCCACGTGTCGGCCGGATGAAAGCGGAAGAAGCGCAGGTCGTCGACGATCTGCTCGGTCGGGTAGTCGGCCCACGGGCGGCCGTCGATAGTCTGGGGAACGAACGGTCGGATCTGACGGCAGGTCTTCAGCAGCAGCTTGCGCGCATCGACGCCGTGCGCCACGCAGTCGCGCCACAGGCGCTTGCCGGCCGGGCCCGCATGCATCTGCGCGTTGACGTCGAGCGCGGCGAACATCGGGTAGAACGGGCTCGTCGACGCATGGATCATGTATGCGTTGTTGAAGCGCCGGTGATCGCAGAAGCGCTTCTGGCCTTCGATGTGGCTGTCCTTCTTGTGGATCTGCGACGTCTGCGAGAAGCCGGCCTGCTGCTTGTGCACCGACTGCGTGACGAAGATGCCGGGATCGTCGGGGCCGAGCGTCAGCATCAGCGGCGAGCAGTCCTGCATCATCGGGATGAACTGCTCGTAGCCGACCCACGCCGAATCGAACAGGATGTAGTCGCACAGATGCCCGATCCGGTCGACGATCTCGCGCGCGTTGTAGATCGTGCCGTCGTAGGTGCCGAGCTGGATCACCGCGAGCCGGAACGGGCGCGGCAGGCCGGCGCGCTCCGGCGCGACGTCGCGGATCGCGTCGCGAATGCGCGTTTCGTCGAGTGCCGCGCTGTCGACGCCGCCGATGAGGCCCCATGCGTTGCGTGCGGTTTCGAGGTAGACCGGCCGCGCGCCCGACAGCACGAGCGCGCCGAGGTGCACCGACTTGTGGTTGTTGCGGTCGAACAGCACGAGATCGTCGGGGGCGAGCAGCGCGCTGGTCACGACCTTGTTCGACGTCGACGTGCCGTTCAGCACGAAGTACGTCTTGTCCGCGTTGTAGATCCGCGCGGCATTGCGCTGCGCTTCCAGCGCGGGGCCTTCGTGGATCAACAGGTCGCCGAGCCGGACGTCGGCGTTGCAGAGGTCGGCGCGAAAGATCGTCTCGCCGAAGAAGTCGAAGAACATCCGGCCGAGCGGGTGGTTCGAGAAGAACTGCCCGCCCTGGTGGCCGGGGCAGTCGAATTCGACATAGCCGCGCTGCACGTATTCGCGCATCACCTTGAAGAACGGCGGCAGCAGGTTCTCGCTGTAGATGTCGGCGGCGGCGGAGATCTGCCGGCCATAGTAATGGCGTCCGCCGTGGCGGAGCTGGATCACGCCGCTCGCGCTCGGCAGGATCGACGGCGGCACTTCCTGGTCGGGCTCGACCGCGACGAAAAACGGAATCGCGAATCCGGTTCTTTCGACGGTTTCAAGCACCCGTTGCGCCGAATCTATTCCGACGACGATTGCCGCGATATTCGTGAAATCGGTCTGGAATACGTCGACCTGTTCGCGCGTGGTGAGGAAGGCGCCAATCAGCGCCGGCTCGACTGCGATTTTCAACAGGCTCACGCGAACTCTCCCGTAAATGTGCGGAAAACGAGAGCCGCATTCGCACGGGCGCGCAATCCGCGTCATCCGACACGCGCCGCCGCCGATTGAAACGCTCCCGCGAATGCTGAATGCCGCATGGCACGCCGCACGAACAAGCCTTGCGCGGCGCGGCGCAGCCGCCGCCGGTCAAGGCACGGCGCAGCCGATCGTAGCAACAAAACCCGGCGAATTCAATCGACCGGAATCGGCAATCCGATGGGTGGGCGAAACCGATCCAATAATCGGAAATCGGCGTGCTGCAATGCACATCAAAATGAACCGATTGTGAAAGGCGATTTGAAAACGATCGACCGTTTCGCCGATTCGTCTGCTTTTCATCAAAAGGCATCTATGGCATAGTCGGCTCCGAATTGGATGGCGAATCAAACCGGATTTGCGAGCGTCTCATGCCGCCGCCCGTGGCCTGCTGTCCGCGTGCTCGTGAGACGAATTAAACCCAACGAAGCATCGGAACAACGAGGGCAAAAACATGAACACGTCCGTCGGTGGCATTCGTCGTCTCGGCCTGCGCGCGTTATTGGTCGACGACGAGATCACGCAGGAAACCGCGACCGGGCGTGCGGTCCGCACGCTGAGCGCGGAGCTCGTGCAGCGCGACATCGACGTGCTCACGGCCACCTCGGCCGACGACGCGATCATGCTGATCCGTTCCGATCCGTCGATCCAGTGCGTGCTGCTCGACTGGGATCTCGGCGTGGACGGCCATGGGCCGTCCGAGGCCGTGGTCGACGCGATCCGGCATCGCAATGCCAACGTGCCGATCTTCCTGCTGGCCGACCGCAGCGTCGCATCGTCGGTGCCGTCCGCGGTGATGGGCAAGGTCGACGATTTCGTGTGGCTGCTCGAGGATACGGCCGACTTCATCGGCGGGCGCATTCATGCGGCGATCGAGCGCTATCGCGCGACCGTGCTGCCGCCGATGTTCGGCGCGCTCGCGAAATTCTCGCGCGTCTACGAATACTCGTGGCATACGCCCGGCCACACGGGCGGCACGGGCTTCCTCAAATCGCCGGTCGGCCGCGCGTTCTTCGAATACTTCGGCGAAGCGCTGTTCCGTTCCGACCTGTCGATCTCGGTCGGCGAACTCGGCTCGCTGCTCGACCACTCGGGCCCGATCGGCGAAAGCGAGCGCTACGCGGCCCGCGTGTTCGGCGCCCATCGCACGTATCACGTGACGAACGGCTCGTCGACGTCGAACCGCATCATCCTGATGGCGAGCGTGAGCCGCGACCAGATCGCGCTGTGCGACCGCAACTGCCACAAGTCGGCCGAGCACGCGATGACGATGTCCGGCGCGATCCCGACCTACCTCGTGCCGACGCGCAACCGCTACGGGATCATCGGGCCGATCGCGTCGGAGCGCCTCACGCAGGCGGCGATCCGCGAGGCGATCACGTCGAATCCGCTCACGGCCGGGCTCGCCGATCGCCAGCCGAAGCATGCGATCGTCACGAACTCGACGTACGACGGCCTGTGCTACAACGTCGCGCGCGTCGAGGAGCTGCTCGGCGCGAGCGTCGACCGGCTGCATTTCGATGAAGCGTGGTACGGCTACGCGCGTTTCAACCCGATCTACCGCGATCGCCACGCGATGCACGGCGACCCGCGCGACCATCGTGCGGACCGCCCGACGGTGTTCGCGACGCAGTCGACGCACAAGCTGCTGACCGCGCTGTCGCAGGCGTCGTACATCCACGTGCGCGACGGCCGCAACCCGATTCCGCATGGCCAGTTCAACGAAACGTTCATGATGCATGCGTCGACGTCGCCGAACTACGCGATCATCGCGTCGAACGACGTCGCGGCCGCGATGATGGACGGCCCCGGCGGCGCGGCGCTCACGCACGAGTCGATCGAGGAGGCCGTCGCGTTCCGGCAGATGATCGCGCGGATGAACGGCGAATTCGGCGCGAAGGGCGACTGGTTCTTCGAGTGCTGGCAGCCCGACACCGTGCTCGAGACGCGCACCGGCCGCACGTTGCCGTTCCACGATGCGCCGCCCGAGCTGCTCGCGAGCGACCCGTCGTGCTGGGTGCTGCGCCCCGGCGCGCAATGGCACGGCTTCGGCAATATCGAGGACGGCTACTGCATGCTCGATCCGATCAAGGTGTCGATCGTCACGCCGGGCGTCGCGCCGGCCGGCGGGCTGATGCCGGTCGGCATTCCGGCGAGCGTCGTGACCGCGTATCTCGATGCGCGCGGGATCGTCGTCGAGAAGACCACCGACTTCACGATCCTGTTCCTGTTCTCGATCGGCATCACGAAGGGCAAGTGGGGCTCGCTCGTCAGCGCGCTGTGCGATTTCAAGCGCGACTACGATGCGAACCTGCCGCTCGACATGGCGATTCCGTCGCTCGCGAAGACGCACGGCTCGCGCTATGCGGGCATGGGGCTGAAGGACCTGGCCGACACGATGTTCGCGGCGATGGAGCAGCTCGGCACGACGCGGTTGATGTCGGAAGCGTTCTCGATCCTGCCGAAGCCGGAGATGAGCCCGGTGCGCGCCTACGAGCATCTGGTGCAGGGCCGCGTCGAGCAGGTCACGCTCGAGGAACTGGCCGGGCGCACGGTCGCCACCGGCGTCGTGCCGTATCCGCCGGGCATTCCGCTGTTGATGCCGGGCGAGAACGCGGGGCCGGCGGACGGCCCGGTGCTCGGTTACCTGAAGGCGCTCGAAGCGTACGACCGGCGCTTCCCGGGCTTCGCGCACGATACGCACGGCGTGGAAGTCGAGGACGGCACGTACCGCGTGTATTGCCTGACGGCCTGAACGCGCGACCGGCCGTGCAACGGCCTTACTTCGAGGGATCGACATCATGGAAAACACAGCGCGCATGTCCGACGCGGCCGCCGCGGCCGCGCCGAAGAACCGGATGAACGTCTGGCAGCTGACCATCCTCACGGCGGTCAACATGATGGGCTCCGGCATCATCCTGCTGCCGTCGAAGCTCGCGCAGGTCGGCACGATCTCGCTGCTGTCGTGGATCGTCACGGCCGGCGGCTCGCTCGCGCTGGCCTATGCGTTCGCGCGCTGCGGGATGCTGAGCCGCAAGCCGGGCGGAATGGGCGGCTACGCGGAATACGCGTTCGGCAAGGCCGGCAACTACATGGCGAACTACACGTACGGGCTGTCGCTGGTGATCGCGAACGTCGCGATCGGCGTCACGGCGGTCGGCTACGGCACCGTGCTGTTCGACGCGACGCTGTCGCCGCTGCAGACGGGCCTGTGGACGATCTTCCTGCTCGTGCTGACGACGGTCGCGAACTTCGGCGGCTCGCGCATCACCGGCCGGATCGGCGCGGTGACGGTGTGGGGCGTGATCATTCCGGTCGTCGTCGTGTCGCTGATCGGCTGGTTCTGGTTCAGCGGCGCGACCTGGGGCGCCGCATGGAATCCTGACAACCTGCCGTTCGGGCCGGCTGTCGGCAGCTCGATCGCGGTGACGCTGTGGGCGTTCCTCGGGCTCGAATCGGCGTGCGCGAACTCGGACGCCGTCGAGAATCCGGAGCGCAACGTGCCGATCGCCGTGCTCGGCGGCACGATCGCGTCGGCGATCTTCTACATCGTGTCGACCAACGTGATCGCGGGGATCGTGCCCAACGCGCTCCTCGCGAAGTCGAATGCGCCGTTCGGCATCGCGTTCGCGACGATGTTCACGCCGACGGTCGGCACGATCGTCACCGCGCTGATGGTGATCGCGTGCATCGGCTCGCTGCTCGGCTGGCAGTTCACGGTCGCGCAGGTGTTCAAGAGCTCGGCGGACGTCGGCTACTTCCTGCCGGTGTTCGCGCGCGCGACGCGCACCGGCACGCCGATCGTCGGGATGGTGATCCTGCTGGTCGCGCAGGTCGCGCTGGCGCTGATGACGATCAGCCCGGAGCTGAGCAGCCAGTTCCAGAAGATCGTCGATCTCGCGGTCGTCACGAACCTCGTGCCGTACGTGATGTCGATGGCCGCGCTGATCACGATCCAGAAGGTCGCGAAGGTGCCGCCGGCGAAGGCGCTGCTGACCAACGTGATCGCGATGGTGGCCACCGCGTACAGCTTCTATGCGCTGTTCAGCTCGGGCGAGCAGGCGCTGATGCTCGGCGGCCTGTGCGTGTTCCTCGGCTGGACGCTGTTCGGCTTCGTCAGCGCGCGCTTCTACCAGATGGAAGTCGATGCCCACGTGAAGGAGCCGGGGAAGTCGCTGCAGGCGTGACGGGGGCGGCGCTCGCCGCCGTTATCGGGCAGCGCGGGCCAGCAGCGGCGGGAGGTCCTGCTTCAGCAGATCGACGACGGCCCGCACGCGCGGCGGCAGCGGCCGCTGCGCATGCACGAGCACGTTGAGCGCGAAGTCGGGAATCACGTAGTGCGGCAGGAGCTCGACGAGCGTGCCGGCCACGATCGTGTCGAACATCGGGCGCCAGTGGCTCGTCGTCATGATCGTGCGGATGCGCGCGTAGTCGAGCGCGTCGCCGTCGCGCCGCAGCGGCAGCCGTTCGCTCGCGAAGACGCCTTTCACGCGGACGAACGGATGGTTCGCGAGATCGGCCGCCGTGTCGATCGGGCCGTGCCGCTCGAGATACGACGGCGCGGCAACGAGCCGGCGGCCGACCGTGCCGACCGGATGCGCGACGAACCCGCCGTCGCCGAGCTGGCCGACGCGGATCGAGATGTCGACGCCTTCCGTGACCGGATCGACGATGTCGTCGTTCAGGACCAGGTCGATGTGCAGGTTCGGATACGCGCTGCGGACATGCATCAGCACACCCGGCAGCACGACCTCGCCGAAGCATTGCGGCGCCGCGAGCCGGATCGTGCCGTCGAGCGCGTTTTCGGTCTTCGACACCGACGCGACCGCGTCGTCGGCCGCTTCAAGCAGTTCCTTGCTGCGCTCGTAGAAGATCCGGCCTTCTTCGGTGCACGCGAGGGTGCGGGCACTGCGCAACAGCAGCCGTGTGCCGAGATGCTTCTCGAGCCGCTCGATGCGCTCGCTGACGGCCGGCTGGCCCATGTCCAGATCGCGCGCCGCGCCGGACATCGTGCCGCGCTCGACGACCCTCACGTAGATGCGCATCGTCGCCAGCAAATCCATGAAGTCGCGCCCCTTGTCCGGTTCCGGTTGATGCCGATCGACGGATGGTACCAAAGCGAGTTCGCCCGAAGGTGTGCGGCGAACCGATACTGACCATCGGTCGGCGAAGCCGCGTGTGTTCGCCGGTGCGATGGGGGACAATCGGCATCGGCGCGATCGACGGGAGACGACGACATGACGCAACAGGATGACGCGGTGCGCACGCGCTGCGTCGCATGGCAGATCGTGCAGACGTGGCAGGCAGCCGAATGGTGCCGGCTCGTCGAGTCGCGAACGGGAATCGACCTGTCGGGATCGGTGTCGGGTGCGATCGTCGGCTCGCCGTTTCGCTTCGACTACGCGATCGCGTGCGGCGCCGACTGGCTCACGCGCTCGGCACGCATCACGCAGTGGGGCGGCACGCAGCCGCCGCGGCAGTGGGATATCCGCTGTGACTCGGGGCGGTGGACGATCGATGGCGTCGACGTCCCGGCGCTCGCGGGCGCGACCGACCTCGATCTCGGCTTCAGCCCGTCGACGAATACGCTGCCGATCCGGCGGCTCGGGCTGGCCGTCGGCGAGGCGGCGGTGATCCACACCGCGTGGCTGCGTTTTCCGGATGTCGCGTTCGTGCGCGGCGAGCAGCGCTATACGCGTACGGCGGAGCACGTGTACCGCTACGAAAGCGGCACGTATGCGGCCGATATCGCGGTCGACGAAGCGGGCCTCGTCACCGACTACGACGAATGGCGGCGCATCGGCACGGCTGCCGCGCGCTGATTCGCGCGTACCGCGCGGCGCGTCGGCGGCAGCGGCACCGGCGCGTCAGCGTGCGCTCGCGACCGACAGCTTGCCCGGAATCAGCTTCAGCGCGCTGAATGCGTCCGCGATGTTCTGCTGGTACGCGAGCGTCGCGTCGCTGATCGGCTGCACGCCGTAGCCGGCGCGCTTGAGCGCGACTTCGAGCGTCGGCGCATCGAGGCCGACGAGCGGCGACAGTTGCGTGGCGACTTCGGGCACATGGTCGCGCGCCCAGCGGTCGACCGCGTCGACTTCGTCGAGCAGCGCGCGTATTACCTGCGGGTGGGCCGCCGCGTACTTGCGCGCGGCGAGGTAGTACTGCGTATTGCGCACGAGCCCTTCGCCGTTGGCGATCACGCGTGCGCCGATCTGGCGCTCGGCGGCGGCCAGGTACGGATCCCAGATCACCCATGCATCGACGTTGCGCTGCACGAACGCGGCGCGGGCGTCGGCGGGCGTCAGGTAGATCGGCTGGATGTCGGCATACGTCAATCCCGCGTGTTCGAGCGCCTTCACGAGCAGGTAATGGACGTTCGAACCCTTGTTGAACGCGACCTTCTTGCCGCGCAATTGCGCGACGTTGCGGATCGGCGAATCGGGCTGCACGACGATCGCCTCGCCCTGCGGCGCGGGCGGCTCGTTGCCGATGTAGACGAAATCGACGCCGCCCGCCTGCGCGAAAATCGGCGGCGTCTCGCCGACCGTGCCGACATCGATCGCGCCGGCGTTCAGGCCCTCGAGCAATTGCGGGCCGGCCGGAAATTCGAGCCACTGCACGGTGACGCCCTGGCTCGCGAGCCGTTTCTCCAGCGTGCCGCGCGCTTTGAGCACGACGAAGTTGCCGTATTTCTGGAAACCGACGCGCAGCCGCGTGCCGCTGTCTTGCGCATGGGCAGGCAGGCCCGCGAGCGGGCCGAGCGCGAGCCCGGCCAGCCCGGCGGCCGCGCCTTGCAGCCACTGGCGGCGATGCGGGTTGGCCGGTGTCGGTTCAACGTCTGCGTGCGGTGTGTCGTTCATCGAGGCGTCCTGCGTGCGGGTTCATGGGCCGCGCGCGAAAGACGGCGCGGCCGGCGCAGGGCGGGCCCGATGCGGGCGATGCGCGCCACGGGCCGGCCCGCGCCGGATTCAGGACGATACGGCCGCGCAGGCCGGCGGCCAACCAACGAATCCGCATATGCAAATCAGCGGCGGGCCAGGTGGTGTCGTTCGGGCCGGTGATCGGCACGGGAACCCGCCGGCACGGTGGGCCGCGTCGGCGAATGCGCACACGCAAACGCGCGGCCGCCCGACAGCCGACGAACGGCTGTCGCGACCCTCAATCGGAGCCGGCCGGGCTTTCCTCGATGGAGTCGACGCGATCCGGATAGAACGCGAGGTGCCCGCGGATCGCGTCGACGGCCGGATAGGGCGCCTCGTAGGTCCAGACGGCATTCACGGCGCGCTCGCCGCCGACCGGAATCGAGTAGTAGGCGGCGTCGCCCTTGTACGGACAGTACGTCGCGTGGTTGGTGCGTTGCAGCAGTGTCAGGTCGGCGTCCTCGCGCGGGATGTAGAGCACTGCCGGGTAGGCGGCTTCACGCAGCGCCAGCGCGCGGCGCGTATCCGCGACGACCCTGCCGGCCGCCTTGACCACGACGCGCCGCGGGTGCAGTTCGACCGTGATCGGGTGATCGGGGCCCGGCGTCTTCACCGGGCGAGCAGACGTTTCGGAGCTGACGGGCATCGTGTGTCCTCCTGGAATCGGCGGCGCGGCGCGCCGGGCGAATCCCGGCGCGCCCGTGCCGGCGTTGGCCAGCCGATACGATGCGCCATTTCGGGCGAGTCTGCAGGGGGCCGGAAGACAGCGGTGCGAGACGGCCGCCCGACGTTCGCGTGGACGTTTTCATGCACGGGCAGCGGGATGCATCCACGACGATAAGCAACGCGAAATTAATTGGTAAGCGATCGGCGGGAGGCGCGCGAAGATCGGCCGTCTTCATTTGTATGACAGCGCTCTCCTGTCCCCGTCACCATGAAAAACGCTTTCGTTTCGTCAGCCGCGCGTCGTGTGCGTGGCGTCCCCCATGCCGCGATCGCCCTGCGCTGTCTCGCGGCGTCGCTGCTGCTCGCCGGCGCGGCCACGCACGCGCTTGCCGCGCCGTCCGGCAAGACGCTCGTGTATTGCACCGAAGGCAGCCCGGCCGGCTTCGATCCGGGCCAGCATACGACGAGCACCGATTTCGATGCGAGCACGTACCCGGTCTACAACGGGCTCGTGCAGTTCAAGCGCGGCACGCTCGATCTCGAGCCGGCGCTCGCGACGAGCTGGGACGTGTCGCCCGACCAGCGCACGATCACGTTCCACCTGCGGCGCGACGTGAAATTCCAGACCACCGCGTGGTTCAAGCCGACGCGGCCGTTCCAGGCCGACGATGTCGTGTTCACGTTCCGCCGGATGCTCGATCCCGACGATCCGTTCCGCAAGGCCTATCCGGTCAGCTTCCCGTATTTCAGCGACCTCGGCTTCGACCGCAACATCGAGCGCATCGACAAGGTCGACGACTACACGGTGCGCTTCGTGCTGAAGACTCCCGACGTCGTGTTCGTGCGCAATCTCGCGATGGCGTTCGCGTCGATCCTGTCGGCCGAGTACGCGTCGCAGCTCGCGGCGCGCCATCGCGAGGCCGACATCAACCAGTTCCCGGTCGGCACGGGGCCGTTCCTGCTACGTACGTACCAGAAGGACGCGCTGATCCGCTACGACGCGAATCCCGACTACTGGAAGCCGGACGACGTGAAGCTCGCGCGCCTCGTGTTCGCGATCACGCCCGATCCGGCCGCGCGCCTGCAGAAGCTGGTGGCCGGCGAGTGCCAGGTATCGGCGTTCCCGCGGCCGGCCGATCTCGACACGGTGCGGCGCGACCCGAAGCTGACGTTGTTCTCGGGGATGGGTTTCAACGTCGGCTTCGTCGCGTACAACACGCAGCATGCGCCGCTCGATCGCGTCGACGTGCGGCGCGCGCTCGATATCGCGATCGACAAGTCGGCGATCGTGAAGACCGTGTTCAACGGCGACGCGAAGATCGCGACGAACCCGATGCCGCCCGCGCAATGGTCGTACAACCCGCGCCTGAAGGACGCGCCGCGCGACCCGGCGGCCGCGAAGGCGCTGCTCGCGCAGGCCGGCTTCCCGAACGGCTTCGACCTGACGCTGTGGGCGATGCCCGTGCAGCGCCCGTACAACCCGAACGCGCAGCTGATGGCGCAGCTGATCCAGCAGGACTGGGCGAAGATCGGCGTGCGCGCGAAGATCGTCAGCTACGAGTGGGGCGAATACAACCGCCGCGCGAAGCACGACGGGCAGCACGACGCGATCCTGTACGGCTGGTCGGGCGACAACGGCGACCCCGACAACTGGCTCGGCACGCTGCTCGGTTGCGACGCGGTGCACGGCAGCAATCTCGCGAAGTGGTGCAACCAGGATTTCGAGAAGCTGGTGGACGCGGCGCGTTCCAATGGGGACGTCGCGAAGCGCACGGCGCTGTATGAGCAGGCGCAGGTCGTGTTCAAGGACCAGGTGCCGTTCACGCCGATCGCGACGTCGATCGTGTCGCTGCCGGTGTCCAGGCGCGTGCACGGGCTGACGTTCTCGCCGCTCGGCGGGCACCGCTTCGACGGGGTCTGGCTGGATTGACGGGCGGGCCGCGTGGACAAGTGTTTTCGTCCGCGCGGTGCGATGAAGGGAAAGGCCGGCGCGATGCAGTGCGCGCCGGCTGCCGTCAGAGCGGTTCGGTTCAGTTGAGCGCGACCGCCGCCGCGGCTTCGACCGGCGAGCCTTCGAGCGCGACCGACGGCCGGCCGTCGGGGCCGACCGGCACGTCGCCGGTGAGCGTCGTGCGATACAGCTGGCGATCGAAGTCGAGATCGAAGATGTCGACGGGCGCGAGGTGGGCGGTCGCGCGGTTGTCCCAGAACGCGATGCTGCGCGGTTCCCACTTGAAGCGGATCGTGAATTCCGGCCGCGTCACGTGTTCCCACAGCAGTTCGAGCAATGCCTGGCTCTCGCGCGGCGTCAGCCCGACGATCGATTTCAGGAAGCTCGGGCTCACGTACAGCGCGCGTTCGCCGGTCTCCGGATGCACGCGCACGAGCGGGTGCTCGGTGACGAGCGGGCGGCGCTCGACCGCGTCGTCGAACGCGCCGGTGGCGCGCGCGCCGGCCGGCGGCGTGAAGCGGTGAATGCCGCGCAGGCCGTCGACGAAGCCGCGCAGCGGCGCCGACAGCGTTTCGTACGCCCGCACGAGGTTCGTCCAGTGCGTGTCGCCGCCGTACGGCGGGATCGTCACGCCGCGCAGGATCGACGCCCACGGCGGGTTCACGGCGGCCGTCACGTCGGTGTGCCAGCCAGTCCACGGGCGGCGCACGGGTTCGCCTTCGAAGCGCGTCGCCTTGCGGTGCTTCGCGATCGAGTAGACGGCCGGATGTCCGTCGACGTGCCCGAACACCGGGTGGCCGACCGTCGGCTCGCCGAACTGCGCGGAGAACGCGACATGCTGTTCGTGCGTGAGGAACTGCTCGCGGAAGAAGATGACGCGCCACTTCAGCAGCGCGGCGCGGATCGCCGCAATCTGCGGCGTGGTCAACGGTTGCGTGAGGTCGACGCCGCGGATTTCCGCGCCGATATGGGCGGACAGCGGAATCACGTCGACCGGCTGGGCGGCGGGTTCGAGTAGGGCGCTCATGCGACGCTCCTGGCGGAAGGGGATGGGGCGGAGGGCCGACATCGTTGCGCGTGCAAGCGTCGGTCCGGTGGCGGGAAGGGCATGGTCGGGTGTTGGGTAGCGGAAAACGAGGCAGGCGCGGCGGCGCACATGGAACGGCGCCGCCGCAAGGCGCGAGCGTTACTGCAGCGTCGCGCCCGGCCCCTTCAGCACGACGCTCTGGCGGCCGTCGATACCGACCGGCACGTCGCCGTGCACGGTGGCGCGGCGCACGACGCGGCGCGCATCGCCGTAGTCGTTGATCGCGTAGTGCTGCGTCGCGCGGTTGTCCCAGATCGCGACGTCGCCTTCCTGCCAGTTCCAGCGCACGGTGTTCTCGAGACGCGTCACGTGCTCATGGAACACCTGCAGCAGGTGCGCGGAATCCTGCGCCGACAGCCCCTTGAGCCGCTGCACGAAATGCCCGAGCACGAGCGTGCGTTCGCCGGTTTCCGGGTGGACGCGCACGACCGGGTGCTCGGTTTCGTAGACGGTCGACGTGAACACTTCGCGGTAGCGCTTCAGTTGCGTGTCGTCAGCGTGCACGTGCGTCGACGCGTAGTCGTACGCGTTGGTATGCAGCGCCCACAGCGTGTCGGCGAGCGCGCGCAGCGGGTCGGGCAGGTTGGCGTACGCGGCGGCCGTGTTGGCCCACACGGTGTCGCCGCCGAACGGCGGAATCACGACGGCGCGCAGGATCGAGATCTTCGGGTACGCATCGACGAAGGTCACGTCGGTGTGCCACGAATTGGCGCGCGCGCCGTGCGCGGAATCGAGTTCGAGCAGATGCGCGCTGCCGTCGACGGACGGCACCGTCGGGTGCGCGACGGTCTTGCCGAAGCGGCGTGCGAACGCTTCCTGCGCGGTGTCGTCGAGATGCTGCTGGCCACGGAAGAACAGCACCTTGTGGCGCAGCAGCGCGGCCTGGATCGCGTCGAACGTCGCGTCGTCGAGCGTGCCCGCCAGCCGCACGCCGGCGATCTCGGCGCCGATCCGGCCGGCGACCTGGCGAAGCTGGAGCGGCGTGGCGGCGGTGCGCGGCGCGGCGTGCGAAGCATGCGATGACGGGTGAGCGGCGTGCTGGATTTCGGACATCGGGAGTCTCCTGGAGTCGGGTCGGTCGAGTCTCCATTCAAGCAGGGACCGCGCGCAATCGGAACCGATGAATCGTCACAACCTTAGCGTGTGCG
The DNA here is from genome assembly GCF_017104705.1 of Burkholderia sp. Se-20373. Lineage (NCBI taxonomy): Bacteria > Pseudomonadati > Pseudomonadota > Betaproteobacteria > Burkholderiales > Burkholderiaceae > Burkholderia > Burkholderia sp. Se-20373. The sequence continues at coordinate 65,581 of NZ_JAAGPH010000024.1, forward strand.
CGGCGATGATCGATATGCGTCGTCATGCTGAGCAATGCGGTGCGACACGCGGGCTACCACGCCAGCCGCCATTCGCCGATCCGGTGCGGGCGCGGCGTGTCGAAGTGCTGGCCGCCCGGGCGATCGTCGCCCGGCGGTTCGTGGTCGTCGAAATCGGCGAGCACGGTGTCGCGCAATCGCGCGAATTCCGGCGAATCGCGCCGGCGCGGGCGCGGCAACGCGACATCGACGATGCGTTCGATGCGGCCCGGGCGCGGCGCCATCGTCACGACGCGGTCGCCGAGATACACGGCTTCGTCGACGTCGTGCGTGACGAGGATCATCGTGATGCGCTCCTGTTCCCAGATGCGCAGCAGTTCGTTCTGCATCCGCGCGCGTGTCTGCGCGTCGAGCGCGCCGAACGGCTCGTCGAGCAGCAGCACGCGCGGGCGGTTCACGAGGCCGCGCGCGATCGCGACGCGCTGCGCCATCCCGCCCGACAGCTGGTTCGGATACGCGTGCTCGAAGCCGTTCAGCCCGACGAGCGCGATGTGATCGGCCACCGCGCGCCGCTTCGCGGCCGCGTCGAGCGGCGCGTTGCGCAACGCGGCCTCGATGTTCTGCGCGACGGTCAGCCACGGGAACAGCCGGTGATCCTGGAACACGATCCCGCGCTGCAGCGACGTGTCGTGCACGCGTTCGGCGCCGGCCCGGATCTCGCCCGCGTAATCGGTATCGAGCCCGGCGATCAGCCGCAGCAGTGTCGACTTGCCGCAACCGCTCGAGCCGACGATCGTGACGAATTCACCGGCGCGCACGTGCAGCGACACGTCGTCGAGTACGGCGAGCGCGGTGCCGCGTTGCGCGTAGTGCTTGCTCACGTGGAGGATGTCGAGCGAATCGGAGGCGAGGGTCGTCATGGCGGTGCGAGAAAGAGGGTGACGAGAATCAAACAGGCGATCAGCGCGTCAGGTCGCCGCGCCGGGCCAGCACTTTGCGTTCGATCGTGCGCGCGATCGCGTTCAGCGCCCAGCCGGTCACGCCGACCACGATGATCCCGAACAGCACGAGATCCATCCGGAACTGCTCGCTGCCGTCGATCAGCGTGTTGCCGATGCCGCTGCCGGCGACCAGCAGGTATTCGGCGCCGAGCGTCGCGAGCCACGAATAGATCAGGCCCAGATACAGCCCGGTGAAGATCGACGGCAGCGCGGCCGGCAGGATCACGTAGCGCACGAGCTGGAGCCGCGAGTAGCGCAGCGCGCGGGCGACGTCGACATACGCGCGCGGCACCGCGTGAATGCCGTCGCAGGTGTGCGCGGCGACGGGCAGCAGCGCGGCGAGCGACAGGAACACGACCTTGGCGACGTCGCCGAGGCCGAACCATACGGAAATCAGCGGAATCCACGCGAACAGCGAGACCTGCTTGAACGTGTCGAAGCTCGGGCCGACCATGCGCGCGGCGACGCGCGACAGCCCGAGCGCGGCGCCGAGCAGCAGCCCGCCCGTCGCGCCGAGCACGAAGCCGCACGCTTCACGCGCGAGCGACGCGGACAGCGCGCGGCCGAGTGCGCCGCTCGTGGCTTGCGCCCATGCGGTGCGCAGCACGTCGGCGGGGCCGACGAGCAGCCCGCTGCTCACGAGGTGCGCGGAAGCGATCGCCCACCACAGCGCGAACGCGACGAGCGGCAGCACGAAGCCGCGCCAGTCGGGGGCGCGCAGGCGACGGGCGGTCGCGGTGGCAGGCGGGGTGGCGTCAGGCGCGGCGGCGGGATACGTCAAGGGCAGGACTCCTTCGGTTGCGCGGGCGGGGGCAGCAGCAGTTCAACCGCGGAACGCGGACGGCACGCCGCGGCGCAGGCGCGCTTCGAGCGCATCGAGCAGCCGGTTGATCAGCAGGCCGACCGCGCCGACGACGATCACGGCCGCCATCACGAGATCGAGCTGGAACAGTTGCCGCCCGTACACGATCAGGTAGCCGAGCCCCTCGGACGATGCGACGAGTTCGACGACGACGAGCGCGAGCCACGACTTCGTGAACGCGAGCCGCACGCCGGTCGCGAGCGTCGGGATCGCGGCGGGCAGCACGACGTGCACGATGCGTTGCCGCCGCGTATAGCCGAATACGCGCGCGACTTCGTCGAGCGCGGGCGGGGTCTGGCGAAACCCTTGCAACGTGCTCAGCGTGACGGGGACGAGCGCCGCATGCGCGATCAGCAGGTATTTGAGCGGCTCGCCGACACCGACGAGCAGCAGCAGGAACGGCAGCCAGCCGAGCACCGGAATCTGTACGAGCGCATTGAAGCTGGGCAGCACATAGGCTTCCAGCGTGCGTGACAGCCCGAGCGCGACGCCGGTCGCGAAGCCGAGCAGCGTGCCGGCGGCGAAGCCGACCAGCACGCGCTGCAGGCTAACCAGCGTGTGGCGTACGAGGTCGCCGCTTGTCGCGAGATCCTCGAGTGCGTCGAACACGCGTTCGGGCGGCGGCAGGATCTGCGGCGCGATCCAGCCGCGCGCGCTGCCGACGCTCCACAGCGCGAACAGCAGTGCAGGCAGCAGCCACGGCGCGAGCCGCCACGACCACCGCTTCACGGCCGCCGCACGGCGAGGCGGCGCGGCGAGCGCGTGGCGCCCGGATGACGGGAGGGAAAACGCGGTGTCGCTCATCGTGGTGGGTCCGGGTCAGGAAAGCGGCTTGCCGGCCGCGTCGTAGCGTGGCCAGTAGCTTTCGAGTTTCAGCGTGCGCAGCGCATTGTCGAGATACTTCGGCTCGAACCAGCCGTCGACGTCGACCGGCTGACGGATCAGCTTCAGCGCCAGCGCATCCTGCGCGACGGACTTGTAGCGCGCGACGAAGAACGGATCGAGCAGCGGCGACAGGCGGTCCTTCAGGCGCTGGTTCGCATAGTCGGCCTGCCACGACGACACCGGCACGCCGCTTTTCGCCCACAGCTTGAACAGCGCGTCGCGGTTCGCTTCATCGGACGACCATTGCGCGCCCTTCACGAGTGCCGTGACGACGCGCTGCACGATGTCCGGATGCGCGCGCTCGAACTCGTCGAGCACGAGCAGGTGAGTCTGGCGCGTGAGCTGCGGGCCGTCGTTCTGCGATTCGTAGATGATCTTCGCGAGCCCCGCGTCGCGCAGCTTGTACAGCTGGTAATCGCCCACCGACGCATCGATGCCCTTCGACGCGAGCGCGGCGAGCGAGCTCGCGGCGTCGAGATTGATCACGCGCAGGTCGCGTTCGCCGAGGCCGTTTTTCGCGAGCGCGTTGTCGGCGACGAGCTGCAGGTTGGTGCCGCGGAAGATCGACACGCGGCGATCCTTCAGGTCCTTGATCGAGCGGATGGGGGAATCGGGCGGCACCGCGATCTTGACGCCCGAGCGCACGCTCGCGGCGAGCAGCAGGCGCGTCTTGATCCCGTTCGCCCGCGCGAGCACGGCGGGCAGGTCACCCTGGTACGCGAAGTCGAGCGCCTTGTTGGCGATCGCCTCGTTGACGGCCGGCCCCGCGCCCTTGAAGAACAGCCACTCGACCTTGATGCCGTCGGCCGCGAATTCCTTTTCGACCAGTTGCTGCAACTGCGCGGTGGCCGCACTCGAGCCACCGAACGTCGGCGGATCGCCGGCGCCTTGCTGGGCGACGCCGATGCGGATGGTGGCGGGCTTGTCGGCGTGCGCGGCGGCGGCCGGCAACGCAATGAGGGACGCGATCAGCAGCGAGCGAAGCAGGCGCAGTGGAAGCATGAATCGATGGTTCCGGAACGTTGGGGGGAAGCGAGGCCGGGCCTCAGCCCGTCGGCGCATTCTCGATGACGGGCCGGGGCCGGACAAGAAACGATTTGAACTATGCTTATCGCCGTTTTCCGGGTTGGCGCGCCGGGCGTTTCGTTCCATTCGGATGAGAACGGCATTCACATGCATCTGACATTCAATCAGGATTCCAATCAAGTCGATTGAAGCCGGAAGCAGCGTCATGAAATTTCCGATTGGAAGGTCGCAAAGAACACGCGCGTGGATTCGCGCGGTGATCACTTGCCGAATCCGGGCGAAAAAACGGGGGCAGGTAGTCGGTGACATGCGATGCGAGTCCGTCATGCAAGCCGGGACGGCAAGCCGGGTGGGGCAAGGCGCGCGCATGCGGAGCAGCCCGGCATGCCGATAAATCGAATGGAAACCGGGGCGGAAATTCACGCGCTGCAACAGTCGGCATGCTCGTTCAGATCGATGAACCATTCGCGGTCATGCGAGAAAAAATGACCGTAAATGGATGGTATGGATTTCATCGTTGCACGATGAAATCCATAAATGCATCCGACGCCAAATAATTTGAATTCGCCTGAAAAATTGTCTATACCCTAGACGAATCAGCGCGGTTGCATCGTGCGGGAAGACCGCACCACGGATGCAGGCACGCAACGATCGAAGATGTCGTTGCACGCCGCGTGTTGCAGTCATCGAGAGGATTCCGGGGGAGGCGGGCGGCCTCGTGCCAGGGTCGCGCGCATGCGTCGCAACGGGCGAAGGCCCCGCGCAACCGCCGGAGCAACGGAGCATCTTTGCGTTCAACGGTCGGTCACCGGCCCCGTTACACGGAGGTTGCCATGCTGCAATACGTCAAGTCCCTGCTGCGTGACGAACGTGGCGTCAGCTCGCTCGAATACGCCGTGCTGGCCGGCATCGTCGTGGTCGCGCTCGCGGCGGTCGGCGTGATCCTCAGCAGTACCAGCGGCGGCCTGCCCAGCGTGTTCACGACACTGATCAACAAGGTGACGAGCCTGATCTGATCTCCTGAACCCGCGCGCCACCGACGAACACCGGGATCCGCAGCGGTAGAACGTGTCCGGCCCGGGGGCGTGTCGACGGACGGCTCTCCCATGCTCACGCTCGTGCAGTCGGTGGCCACGGTCTTGCTGGCCTCGCTCGCCGCGCAGGATCTGCGCGACCGGCGCCTGTCCAATCGCGCGGTGCTCGCGTTCGCGGCGCTGTATTTCGTCGCGGCCGCGCTCGTGCGCGACGGGTTCGCGCCGCTGGCCGGCCATGTCGCGACCGGGGCGGCGATGCTGTTGCTGTTCGGCGGCATGCGCCACGCGGGCTGGATCGGCGGAGGCGACGTCAAGCTGGCGGCGGCGGTGTTCCTGTGGGCCGGCCCGGCACTCGCGTTTCCGGTGCTGACGGGCGTCGGTGCGGGCGGTGCATTGTGCGGCGTCGCGTTGCTGGCGTCGCGG
>NZ_JAAGPH010000262.1:0-5650 GCF_017104705.1 Burkholderia sp. Se-20373
TGCTCTGTGTGGCGCGAACCAGGTGATCGGGCACGCAAGCTCTCGCTCGTCATGAGGCACGTCGGTCCCAGTCTCGACCCCCCCGCCGAGCGCGGCCATCAACTGCGCGTGCGCGGCGAGGCGTTCCGCATCGATGCGGGCGGCCGTTTCCTGCGCGCGCAGCAACTGCTGCTGCGCGACCAGCACGTTCACGTAGTCGGTCAGCCCGCGGCGGAAGCCTTCGCGCGACAGCTGGTAGCTGCGGTCGTTGGCGGCCACCGAGCGTGCGGCGTCCTTTTTCTGCGTATCGAGCGAACGGATCCGCACGACCTGGTCGGCGATGTCCTTGAGCGCGCCGACGATCGTCTGGTTGTAGCGCTCGACCGCCTGGTCGTAGCCGGCATTCGCCGCGCCGAGCTGCGCACGCAGCCGGCCGCCTTCGAAGATCGGCAGCGACAGCGCGGGGCCGGCCGTCCAGCCGCCGTTCATCGCGCGCAGGAAGTCGGTGAACGGCGCGGTCACGCCGAAGCCGCCGACCGTCGCGAGCAGGTCGATGTTCGGGTAGAACGACGCCTTCGCGACATCGATGCCGCGCGCCTGCGCGTCGACCGTCCAGCGCGCCGCGACGACGTCGGGGCGGCGGCCGAGCAGGTCGGCAGGCATCGCCGACGGCAGGCCGGCCGGTGCGTCGAGCGACAGCTGCGGCCGCTTGATCGCGTCGCCCGCGCCCGGACCCTTGCCGGCCAGCGCGGCGAGCTGATGCCGCGCGAGCTGGATCGCTTCCTCATAACTGTCGATCTGGCGCTCATAATCGGGCAGCGTCGATTCCGCCTGGCTCACTTCGAGCTGCGTGCCGAGGCCGGCCTGCAGCCGCTTGCGCGCCAGATCGGCGAGCGAGCGCTGGCGTTCGAACGTTGCGTGCGCGAGGTCGAGCAGCGCATAGTTCATCGACATGCCGACGTACGCACGCACGACGTTGACTTCGAGCTCGAGCTTGGCCGCACGCGCGTCGGCGGCGGTCGCATGCGCGGTATCGAGCGCGCGCTCGGTCGCGTTCTTGTCCTTGCCCCACAGGTCGAGGTGGTACGACAGGCCGAGCGTGCCGGTGTTGTTCCAGGTATCGGTGTTCGCGAGCGGGCCGGGGCCGTAGTACACGTTGTCCGGCCAGTGCTGGCGCATCAGAGACAGGTTGCCGTTGATCTGCGGCAACTCGGCCGAACGGGCCACGCGCGCCATCGCCTGCGCTTCGCGCACCCGTGCCTCGGCGGCGGCGAGCGTCGGGTTGCCGGCCTGGGCGTTGGCGATCCAGGCGTCGAGTTGCGGATCGCGGTAGGCGCGCCACCAGTCGGCCGCGGGCCAGCCCGCGTCACGGTCGGCCGCGCGGATGGCAGCGCCGGCATCGAGCGCGTTCGCCTCGATGCGGGCCGACTGCGGCTTGTTGTCGCCCATGCTCGCGCAGCCGGCCATTATTAATGAGACTGCAAGAACCGCCAGTGCGAGCGTCCCTTTTGTCGCCGGAGACTGCACGATTTTCTCCCTTTCGGATATAGATGAGTCGGATGCGATTATATTTTTCAGTGATTCCTGAATAAATGGACAAGGGTGCAAGTCATTTTTACGAATCCTGAGACAATACTTGTTCGCCTCTGTGCAACAATCCGTCCGGATTCAAACGGGCAATGGGATGGATACGTTACAAAACATGCGGGTGTTCGTCCGCGTGGTCGACGCGGGAAGTTTTACCGCGGCCGCCCAGCAGATGAATTCGACTACCGCCTACGCGTCGCGCGCGGTCTCGGATCTCGAGGCGCACCTGCGCACGCGTCTGCTGAACCGCACGACGCGCCGGATCGCGCTGACCGAAGCCGGCGAGCGTTATCTGCAACGCTGCGAACAGATCCTTGCGTACGTCGACCAGGCCGAAGCCGAGGCGGGCGACGCGCATGCGCGCCCGTCGGGCAAGCTGAAGGTGCATTGCTTCACGAGCCTCGGCCAGCACTACCTGGTGCCGGCCATCGCGCGCTATCGCGAGCGCTACCCGGACGTGCATGTCGAGCTGACCCTCGCGCAGCGGATGCCCGATTTGCTCGACGAGGGGTATGACGTCGCGATCGTCGTCGGCCGCGATCTGCCCGATTCGGGGCTCGTGTCGCAGCGGCTCGGTGTGAGCTACAGCGTCGTGTGCGCATCGCCCGGGTATGTCGAGTCGCACGGCGTGCCGCAACGGCCGGCCGACCTCGCGCAGCATGTGTGCCTCGGGATGATCGCGCCGGGCTTTCACTTCGACGAATGGGCGCTGTCGGGGCCGAACGGCGACGAGGTCGTGCCGGTCACGGCGCCGCCGTTTCGCGTGAACGTCGCCGAGGCGCTGGCGGTGGCCGTGCGGGAAGGGATGGGGGTCGGCGGTCTGCCGCTCTATTCGGCGATCGGCTGGCTGCGCAGCGGGCACATCGTGCGCGTGATGCCCGAATACCGGTCGCACGTGATGAACATCTACGCGCTGTATCCGTCGCGCCAGTACCTCGACGCGAAAATTCGCACCTGGGTCGATTTCCTGCGCGACGAACTGCCGGCCACGCTCGCCGCCGACGAAGCCGCGCTCGAGCAGTACACGCGTGCGACATGACAGCGCGGTTGACCGCGATCTGACGAGATTTGTCCTTCACGCAACATTTTTTTACGAACGCGTGTCAGACAGTTTGATACTGTGAGAATCAACGAGATACGCAACCCCGGAGTAGCAATGGATACGCACCTGATGATCGGCCTTGGAGTCCTGCTGGGCGCGGCCGCGGCCGCCGCGGCGACCCGCGACCTGCTGCGCGCGATGAAGGCGAAGGCGCAGATGAAGCCGGTGCCGGTGCGGGTGCGCGCGCAACGCCGCCCCGGCCGCTGATCCGGCCGTCACGCTCCGGGTTGAAAAAGGCCGCGCAACGCGGCCGCGCGGGCCGGCGTTCAGTCGAGCTCGACGACCTTGTCCCACGCGAACGCGGTATTTTCCAGTTCGCCGGTGCGCCGGTGGATGTAGCCGCGCGGGTTGCACACCACGCGCGTGCCGCCGTCCGCCACATAGTCGAATGACGTATGCGTGTGGCCGTGGAGCCACAGATTGACCGGCGGCTGCACGAGCTCCGCCATGTCCGTTACGAACCCCGCCGACGCAAGATCTTCCGCATAGCGCTCCGCCAGTGAGCGCCGGTGCGGCGCATGGTGGGTCACGACGATCGTCTGGCCCGCGAACGGTGTGGCGAGCTGCGCTTCGAGCCACGCGCGGCTGCGTCGATGCAGCGCGATCGCGTCGGCCGGCGAGAAATCCCGCTCCGGCGTGCCCGGCGCCGCATGCAGCGCCGCATCGTGCGGCCAGGTCACCTGGATCAATCCCTTGAAATCGAGCATCACGCGCTGCCCGGCCTCGATCGAACCGGCAAGGCTGGCTTCGTCGGCGCCGAACAGCGAAAAATCGGCCCAGAGCGTCGTGCCGAGCACGCGGTAGCGCTGCCCGGGATCGACGTAGACGTCGTTGTTCAGGTAATGCACGTTGTCGAGCGCCTGCGCTGCATCGCGCATCGCCGACTCCAGCGCGCCGAATTCCCCGTCGTAGTACTCGTGGTTGCCTGGCACGTAGACCACCGGCACCGCGGGATCGAACGTTTCGGCGGCCCAGCGCAGGCCTTCCGCGTGATTGTGGATGTCGCCGGCGAGCACGACGAGATCCGCGCCGGCATGCGGGATCGCGTCGGGCAGGTTGCTTTCGAGATGCAGGTCGGACAGGACGCGGACTTTCACGGGCGGGGCTCCGGAGTGGGCGGCTTCAGCGCAGGACCTTGCCGGGATTCATCAGGCCGCGCGGGTCGAGCGCGGTCTTCAGCGTGCGCATCAGCGTCGTTTCGACCGGCGACTTGTAGCGCTGCGCGTCGTCGATCTTCAGCTGGCCGATGCCGTGCTCCGCGCTGATCGTGCCGTGGTGGCGGTGCACGTTGTCGTAGACGATCCGGTTGATCGGCGCCTGGAACGCGGCCAGGAACGCTTTCGGGTCGCCGCCTTCGGGCATCTGCACGTTGTAGTGGAGATTGCCGTCGCCGAGGTGGCCGAACGTGACCATCCGCGCGCCCGGCGCGGCTTGCTGGATCGCTGCGTCGGTCTCGTCGATGAAGCGCGCGATCGACGAAATCGGCACCGCGATGTCGTGCTTGATGTTGAGCCCCTCGTCGGCCTGCGCGAGCGGGATGTGTTCGCGCAGATCCCAGAACGCGCGCGACTGCGCGAGATTCTCCGCGACCACCGCGTCGACCACGAGCCCGGCCTCGAACGCTTCTTCCATCAGTTTCTCGAACAGCGCGCGCGCATGCGCTTCGCTTTCGTTGTCGGACAGCTCCAGCAGCACCGTCTGCGCATGCGTCTGCGCGAACGGGTAGCGCAGTTGCGGGTAGTGCTTGCCGACGAGCTGCATGCAGAAATCCGACATCAGCTCGAAGCCGGTCAGCAGCGGCCCGGCCGCGCGCTGCGCGAGGGCGAGGAAATCGAGCGCCGCGTGCGGCGATTCGAGCGCGGCGAGGGCGGTGACCTGCGCGGCCGGCAGCGGATGCAGCTTCATCACGGCCGCCGTGATGATCCCGAGCGTGCCTTCCGCGCCGATGAACAGGTCGCGCAGGTCGTAGCCCGTGTTGTCCTTGCGCAGCCCGCGCAGGCCGTCCCAGATTTCCCCTTGCGGCGTCACGACCTCGAGCCCGAGACACAGCTCGCGCGCGTTGCCGTAGCGCAGCACCGCGGTGCCGCCCGCGTTGGTCGACAGGTTGCCGCCGATCGTGCAGCTGCCTTCCGCCGCGAGGCTCAGCGCGAACAGCCGGCCGCCTTCGCGGGCGCGCGCCTGCACGTCGGCGAGGATCACGCCGGCTTCGACGGTGATCGTGTTGTTGTGCGGATCGAGCGCGCGCACGCGGTTCAGGCGTGCGACGCTCAGCACGGCCTGGCTGCCGCTTGCGTCGGGCGTGGCGCCCCCGGCCAGGCTCGTGTTGCCGCCTTGCGGCACGAGCGCGATGCCGTATGCGTTGGCCAGCTTGACGAGCGCGGCGACTTCGGCCGTGTTCGCGGGCTTCAGCACCGCGCACGCGGTACCCTTGTAGCGGCGGCGCCAGTCGGTCAGGAACGGTTCGGTATCGTGCGGGTCGGTCAGCACATGATCGGCGCCGATCGCGTCACGGCACGCGGAAACGAAAGCTTCGGAGGACATCATCACCTTGTCGCGTAAGGGTCAGGACGCGGCGCGCGACTTTTTCGCCGCGCGCTTGAACGGCGCGACGTACGCCAGCGCCGCCACGAAGAAGCCGACGGCGAGCGCGGTCTCGCACCAGCCGAGGGTCGCGGACAGCCCGCGATCGGACATGCCGCGCACGACGCCTTCGGCGAAATAGACGAGTATCAGCATGCTCGCCCACTGCATCGTATAGATGTTACGCCGCCAGACGCCGGGCAGCGCGAGCGCGAGCGGGATCGCCTTGAGCATCAGCGCGGAGCCGCCCGGGCGTAGCGGGGCGAGCCACAGCTCCCACGCGAGCGACAGCGCGATCAGTGCGACGAGGCACGCGGTGGCGACCAGCGCGTGGCGCGGTCGGGCCGCGACGGCGGGGCGGGCGGGGGCGTTCATGCGGTCCCGGCGGCCTGGGCGCTGGAC
>NZ_JAAGPH010000263.1:0-5693 GCF_017104705.1 Burkholderia sp. Se-20373
TCGCGCGACACGACGCCGAGCTTCGGCCGGCCGCGCCCGCGCTGTTCGACCGCGCCGGCGGCCTCGCCGGAGCCGGCCGCTGCATCGCCTGACGGCGGCGCATAGCGCGCGCGGATCTCGTCCGCCGTGCCGCGCAAGTCGAGGTCGATCGAGCGCCCCGTCGCATCGTCGAAGATCAGGATCGTGCCGGGCATCGCATCGCCGGCGGCCTGCCGGACCGCAAGCGCGATCGTCGCGAGCGGGCCCGACGCGAGCCGCCGGTGGCCGTCGAACGCCGTGTAGGAAGGAAGCAGTGTGGTCGTGGTCATCGTGGTCACCCGCAGGCTGGAATCGGAATGACGCTATTTTTATCCGGGTATAAATTGGATGTCAATATCATCCGGGTAAAAATATTCCAGCAGCCGTGGCACGGCCTTGGGCCAGTTGGCCGATCGATTCAATGACTGAATCGATCAAGTCAGCAATTGGCATGAAGGCGCAAATTTCGACATGACAGAATGGTCAGGACACCCTGCCCACGGGCAGCGGCGTCCGGCCTCCGGCCGGCAGCACCCACACGAATGGCGCGCACCAACGCGCCTGCCGCACGACGGCACCTTCCGCCCTTCGGAGGAGACAGTCATGAATCCGCTTCACGCGCTGCCGGCGTCCGCGTCGGCAACGGCCCGGCGCACGCGCGTGCGCTGGCTGGTGCTGGCCGTCCTGTTCGCGGTCACGACGATCAACTACGCGGATCGCGCGGCGATCGCGATCGCGGGCCCGAGCCTCGCCCGCGCGCTGCACCTGAGCCACGTGCAGATCGGCTTCATCTTCTCCGCGTTCGGCTGGTCGTACGTGGTCGCGCAACTGCCGGGCGGCTGGCTGCTCGACCGCTACGGGTCGCGCATCGTCTATGCGTTCAGCATCTTCTTCTGGTCGCTGTTCACGCTGCTGCAGGGCTCGATCGGCTTCTTCGCCGGCGCGGCCGCGTTCGCGCTGCTGTTCGGGCTGCGCTTCCTGGTCGGCGCGGCCGAGGCGCCGTCGTTCCCGGCCAACAGCCGGATCGTGTCCGCGTGGTTCCCGGCCGCCGAACGCGGCACCGCGTCGGCGATCTTCAACGCCGCGCAGTACGCGGCGACCGTCGTGTTCGCGCCGCTGATGGGCTGGCTCGTGCACGCGTTCGGCTGGCAATCGGTGTTCGTGGTGATGGGCGTGCTCGGCTTCGCGTTCGTCCTGGTGTGGAACCGCACGATGTTCGACCCGAAGGACCACCCGAACATCAACCGCGCGGAACTCGACTACCTCGCCGAAGGCGGCGCGCTCGTCAACATCGACCAGGCGACCGGCGGACGCGACGGCGGCCCGTCGATGCGCCACGTGAAGGCGCTGCTGAAGAGCCGGATGCTGATCGGCGTGTACGTCGCGCAGTACTGCATCAACGCGCTCACCTACTTCTTCATCACGTGGTTTCCCGTCTATCTCGTGCAGGCGCGCGGGATGTCGATCCTCAACGCGGGGCTCGTCGCGTCGATCCCGGCCGTGTGCGGGTTCCTCGGCGGGATTCTCGGCGGCGTCGTGTCCGACGGGCTGCTCAAGCAGGGCCGCTCGCTGTCGGTCGCGCGCAAGGTGCCGATCGTGGTCGGCATGTTGCTGTCGATGTCGATGATCGTCTGCAACTACACCGATTCGCACGTGCTCGTCGTGCTGTTCATGGCGCTGTCGTTCTTCGGTAAGGGGCTCGGCGCGCTCGGCTGGGCCGTCAACGCCGACACCGCGCCGCGCCAGATCGCGGGCTTGAGCGGCGCGCTGCTCAACACGTGCGGCAACCTCTCCAGCATCACGACGCCGATCGCGATCGGCTACATCGTCGACCGTAGCGGCTCGTTCAACGGCGCGCTCGTCTACGTGGTCGCGCACGCGCTCGTCGCCGTGATCTGCTACCTGTTCGTCGTCGGCGAGATCCGCCGCGTCGAGCTTCAATGAACGGCGCGGGCCGCATCGGCGCAGCCAGCGGCCCGTGCCCCACCGGAACCAGGAGCGAACCGATGTCCGAATCCCGCCGTGCCGGCACCCCGCACGTCACGCGCATGCAGGTGATTCCCGTCGCCGGCCGCGACAGCATGCTGCTCAACCTGTGCGGCGCGCACGCGCCGTACTTCACGCGCAACCTCGTGATCCTCGACGACAGCAGCGGACACACGGGCGTCGGCGAAGTGCCGGGCGGCGAAGGCATCCGCCACGCGCTCGAGCGCATGACGGATCTCGTCGTCGACCAGTCGATCGGACGCTACCAGGCGACGCTCAACGCGGTGCGCGCGGCGCTGTCCGGCGCGGGCCCGGGTGCGGGCCGCACGATCCGGCACGAGGTGACTTCGGCCGGCGAAGCCGCGGTGCTGCGCCAGCCGCACGAGATCAACCTGCGGCTCGACAACGTGATCACCGCGATCGAGGCCGCGCTGCTCGACCTGCTCGGCCAGCATCTCGACGTGCCGGTCGCGGCGCTGCTCGGCGAAGGCCAGCAGCGCGACGCGGTGCCGATGCTCGCGTACCTGTTCTATATCGGTGATCGTGGCCGCACCGACCTGCCGTATCGTGACGAGGCGCACGCATCGGATGCATGGTTCCGGCTGCGCAACGAGGAAGCGCTCACCCCGGCCGCGATCGCGCGACAGGCCGAGGCCGCGGTCGAGCGCTACGGCTTCGCCGATTTCAAGCTGAAGGGCGGCGTGATGGCCGGCGCCGACGAGATGGAAGCGATCGCCGCGATCAAGGCGCGCTTCCCCGATGCCCGCGCGACGCTCGACCCGAACGGCGCATGGTCGCTCGACGAGGCCGTCGCACTGTGCCGCGGGCAAGGCCACTTGCTCGCGTATGCGGAGGATCCGTGCGGGCCGGAAGGCGGCTATTCGGGCCGCGAAGTGATGGCCGAATTCCGCCGCGCGACGGGCATTCCGACCGCGACCAACATGATCGCGACCGACTGGCGGCAGATGGATCATGCGGTGCGGCTGCAGGCAGTCGACATCCCGCTCGCCGACCCGCATTTCTGGACGATGCAGGGCTCGGTGCGGCTCGCGCAGCTGTGCCGCGACTGGGGGCTCACGTGGGGCTCGCATTCGAACAACCACTTCGACGTGTCGCTCGCGATGTTCACGCATGCGGCGGCGGCCGCGCCCGGCACGATCACCGCCATCGACACGCACTGGATCTGGCAGGAAGGCGATGCGCGGCTCACGCGCGAGCCGCTGAAGATCGTCGGCGGCCAGGTGGCCGTGCCGGAGCGGCCGGGGCTCGGAATCGAGCTCGACATGGCGCAGGTCGAGGCCGCGCATGCGTTGTACAAGGAAGTTGGCGGTACGGCACGTGACGACGCGGTCGCGATGCGCTATCTCGTGCCGGGATGGACGTACGATCCGAAGCGGCCGAGTTTCGGGCGGGGGTGAGGGTGAAGGCGGGTAGCGGCCGGTGGTTGCCAAACACCGGAAACGCCCGCATCCTGCTGGCTGCCTGAATCGGCCCGCACGGCGAACGGTTCGGCGGCCCGTCCACCCGAATAAGAACCGCCCGTCATGACGTCTTCCGATCCGACACCGCGACAGCTCATCGTCTACGTCCTGTATTCGGTGCTGGGCCTGCCCGCGAGCATGACCGCCGCTGGTTATGTCGCACCGCTGATCACGCGGAACGTGTCGAACTTCGAAGGCGGCGCCGGCTACGCAACGTTGTGGTGGCTCATCCTGCTGACCTGCGCGTTCTACGCGCTGTCGTTCGTCATCTTCGCGGTGCTGCGGAAGAGAACGGTGATTCTCGCAGTCGTCACGGCGGCGTTCGCCGCGTTGGCGGTGCCGACGTTCAGGCTCGCGCACGAACTGCTGACCTGACCGGCCACCGGTCGACCCACCCCGCCCCGCCACGTCGAGTGCGGCGCCTGGGTCCGGCGTGCCATCGCGGACCTGCAAAAACAAAAAGGCCCGATCTTGCGATCGGGCCTTCGAATTCCGTTGGTGGAGCGGAGGAGGATCGAACTCCCGACCTTCGCATTGCGAACGCGACGCTCTCCCAGCTGAGCTACCGCCCCAACAGTCAACCATCATACACACGCATTTCCGCGCTTGGCAATAGGGGTTGGACGCCCCTGAAACCTTACTTTGACGGCGCGCCAGCCAGCACCCATTCGACCACCGAACGCACGTCGGCGTCGCTCATGCGCGGGTGCGCGGGCATCGGAATCGCACCCCAGACGCCCGAGCCGCCCTCCTTCACCTTCTTCGACAGCTTGGCCACGGCCTGCGGATCGGACTTGTAGCGGGCGGCGATATCCTTGAACGACGGGCCGACGAGCTTGCGGTCGACCGCGTGGCAGCCCATGCACGCATTGCCGCGCGCGACCTTCAGGCCGTCACCGACATCCGCGTGTGCGACGCCCAGCGCGCCGATCACGAGCGCCGCGGTCGCAGCGCCCTGCACCATCCGTTGTTTCATCTGCTTCATCTGCCTGTTCTTCATTGCGACGGGGCCTTCGGGTTGCCCGGGTGCACGTTCGACGAATTCGAGATCGGTGCGGGCGGCTGCAGCGGCGTGGACTGCACCGACGCGTCGGGCACGGCGCCCACCGTCGCGGTATCCGCCGGCGCGGCGGCAGCCTGTGCGCCGGATGCGCCGCTCGCGGGCGACGCGTTCTGCAGCGCCTGCGCGTCCTGCGGCTTCACGTACTGGAACACCTTCACGACCTTTTCGACGCCCGGCACCTGGCTGGCGGCTTCCGCGCCGCGATTGCCCTCGTCGACCGTCACGAGCCCCATCAGGTAAAGGTTGCCGCGTTCGCTGACGACCTTGTAGTAGTTCGACGAGATACCCTTCGTCGCGATCAGCTCGGACTTCACGCGCCCTTCGAGGTACGAGTCGTTCGCGCGCGACGACAGCGACGACGCCGGCTCGACCGACAGCTCGTTGACGATGCCGTTCACGTTGTTGATGCCGCGCACGATTTCCTCGGCGCGCTGCTTCGATGCATCGTTCGGCACTTCGCCCGTCAGCAGCACGCGGCGGTTGAACACCGTCACGTTCACGTGCGACTGGTCGGGCAGCCCGTTGTTGATCTGCGTGAGCGACTTGACCTGGATCTCGCGATCTTCCGTCTGCGCGCCGAGCGTACGGCGATCGGTCGCGATCAGCGCGCCGCCGCCGGCCGCTGCGCCCACGACCCCGAGCACACAACCTTGCAGCGACACGGCGAGACCCGCCGTCAGCGCAGCGAGCAGCGTGGTTCTGACGAGCGTCTGTTTGACGCGGCTTTGATTCATCGACGGCTCTCCTTCGTTCAATCCTCACCCAGCAGCATCGCGTCGATGCCGTCGCACAGGCAGTGGATGGTCAGCAGATGGACTTCGTGGATGCGCGCCGCGCGAACGGCGGGCACGCTGATCGGAATATCGGTATCGGACAGCGCGGCGGCGACCGCATGGCCGTCGCCGCCCGTCAGCGCGACGACGGTCATCTCGCGCTCGTGCGCTTCGTCGATCGCCGCCAGCACGCGCGGCGACGCACCGGCCGGATCGAGCACCAGCAGGATGTCGCCGGTCTGGCCGAGCACGCGCACCTGCTGCGCGAACAGCTGATCGGCGGACACCGCGCCCGCGAGGCCGCCCTGCGACGCATCGGTGGCCAGCGCGATCGCGGGCAGGCCCGGGCGCTCGCGCTCGAAGCCGCCGACG